>SEDW01000603.1 GCA_004193325.1 Pseudomonadota bacterium
TCGCCATCGGGGTTACGGGCGTTGACGGAATAGGTGAAGACGCCTTCATTGAGCTGGCGGCCGTCGTGGGTTTTACCGTCCCACTTCAATTGATGATCGCCTGCTTCCATCGGTCCAAGGTCGACTTGGTTGACGAGAATGCCGGCGCCATCGCGAACTTCGAGAGTAGCCGAGGCAATGGGGACTTCGGTTTTGAATTCGGTTTTGGTGGCCTCACCGTTTTGCAGACGCACGCGTCCACCATCGACAGTCACTTCTTTGCCAATGTAGTTGATCATCTGCATGTTACGGTCGGTGCCGCCAGCAGCGATCAGCTTCTCGATCCCTTTATTCACGTTCATCATCTGCTCGAGTCCGTTGAACTGAGCAAGTTTCGCGGCCATCTCTGTACCATCGTCCGGGTTCATCGGATCCTGGTTCTGGAGCTGGGTCACGAAGAGCTTTAGAAAGTCGTCTTTACCCAATTCGTTCTTGGGCTGGCGCTTTTCTTTGCTTTTATCGGCGAGTTTTTCGAGGAACTCAGCATCGCTGGTCGAGGAAAGGTCACCGTTTTCTTTGGCTTTGCGTTCTTTTTTAACTTCATCGATCGAGTTATTGATCAGGGTACGAAAGTCGGTTTTGTTTTGAGTCTTGGCTTCGACGGAATTTTTGGCCGTTTGATCTTCGACTTTAGCATCCGAGAAGACCTGGGTCGCTGTCGACGCCTGAACGGGAGGTGTTATAGCTTGCGTAAGAGAAGACATAGATTAAACCCTCACTTTTATGCTGCCACCGTCTTGGATGACCTGAGGTTGAAGATTCTGTGTGCTGCTTACTTGGCGATAAGTACGGCTACTCTTGCGGTTGCCAGTCCCTGCTACTCCAAAACTTTCTTCACGTTGTGATGATGACTCCCTTTGTGATGAACGCCCATCGGAAGAGGTCCAGGACGACCCTCCGTTAAGACCAATCTCAACCTTTGAGAGGTTGAGGTTTTGGTTTTGTAGACTTTCCTTAAGCTTTGGCAATTCGGTCGCGAGAATCTCCCGCGCATGAGCCGAGGCGGCCACGATCTTGATGTCGACCTGGTTGTCTTTGACTTCGACCGCGAGATCGATCGCGCCGAGTTCTTTGTTGCCGATATCGATGCGCATCGCACCGCCGCCCTCTTTGACGAGCATGCTGGCGTTATCGAAGACGGCTTTATTCATCTGCTGGGGTGCTTCGTTCTTTTGCACCACAGGTGTTTCAATTTCAAAGGCTTGTGTGGTCTTGTGCGCGGCCGGGGCGGTGAAGTTTGGAATGCCTTCGTCACTGCCCTTATCGAGGAACGAGGAATCGCCCTCGCCTTCCGAACCTTTGAAGTCGGCGGCAGCGCCAAGGGTCGCTTCGCTCATGCGTTCAAGAAGAATACTTGGGTCAAAGCCTTTGCTCTTTTCAGCAGTAGGCATCTCTCCAGCATCTGTTTGAATGTTGAAAGCCTGAAGACTCTCAAGCCAGTCGCGGCTATCGGCCCGGGACATGACCGGTGAATCGTCGAGGTTCTCGGTATCAAAAGTGAATGTTTCGCTGGCCCGCATCTCCATCGCCTGGAAAGGGTTTTGGTTGGTCAGCATC
The DNA here is from genome assembly GCA_004193325.1 of Pseudomonadota bacterium. Taxonomy (GTDB): domain Bacteria; phylum Bdellovibrionota_B; class Oligoflexia; order Oligoflexales; family Oligoflexaceae; genus Oligoflexus. Next base: position 1,597 of record SEDW01000603.1, read on the forward strand.
GCCTTGGGCATGCCGTCCATGGCGGGATTCATCGCCGGTCCTGCAAGGGCGGCGAGCATTTGATCGAGGGACGCTGCTGGACCGGATTTGTGTTCGGCCTTGGGAGCAGCTGTCGTCTCGCCAGCTTTCGCCGGCATCGCGCCTTGCATCGAGGCGGCACTGAGGATGGCCGTGAGGAATTCGGCATCCATAGGATTGTCGTTAGTCTGCGCAGCGGCAGCTTGTTTAGGAGCATGCTGCGGCAGAGATTTATCGGCACGCATCGAGGTCGCCTGAGCGATCAGCCCGGCAGCACCTTCTTTCGGTAGATTTTCTTGCAAGACCTTGGCTTGAGCCACGATCTTATCGGGATCGACTTCAAAAGTTTTCATAAGATCTTTGAGACTAACAGGCGTGTTCATCAGTTCCTGAAAAGCTTCAGGATCTTTGATGACGAGGCCATCAGGCGACCAACCCAAATCATCGAGCCACATCCCGAGGGGTTTCACTTCCTCGACGATGGCAGCTGGATCGGCGCTCGCCAGCACGTTGCCGAGCATCGGGGATTCGGCAAGAGTCGAAGGAATGGCCTCCGGCTCAACGAATTGCAGCTGACCTGTGAGGATGGCCAGCGAAGGGAGATCCTGCTGAAGCTGGGCTGGATTGATGCCCATAAAGCTCATCATGTCCTCAAGACGCTTTTCCCAGGGCTCATCGCCATCGGTCGTCTGATCGAGGGCGACAGTGCCGAGAGCAGTCTGCTCAGCGCTCGGGAGATCCTCGGGCTGAATGACTAGGATGCCTTTTGGGGTCTCGATAGCTTTGGCTTCGGCTTTACTTGTGGCGACCTTCTCACCGAGACCAGCTACTTTGGCATTTTTGGATTTGGTCGTGGGCTTGTCTGTCTTTGTGGAATCGTCAGTTGTCGCCTTAGCGGCAGTCCGTGGATCCTTTAATGTACTAAGGGGCTCACGCTGGGCAGAACTTGCCGGCTTGTTTGATTTTGCTGGAGTGGTCGGCTTGTTGTCGACGGTCATACCCTTTTGGCCTGAGGGGCGAAGGTCTTTCGGAGCGACTTGTTTCGC
>SEDW01000604.1 GCA_004193325.1 Pseudomonadota bacterium
GGTGCTTTGAGTCTTGGTGCAGGCGGCTCGATCAAAGATACCGCCGGAAACAATGCAACGTTAACTCTTCCTCCACTCGGCGGCGGGAGCTCTATTGCAGGTCAGGCGAATGTTGTGATCGATACCACAGCTCCTGGCAATCCTATCTCGATCGGCTTTAGTCAGCCCTATTCCACAAGTACCTCAGTTCCCGTAACATGGGCAGCCGGAACAGAAGCGAACCCGGATTCCTATAGCCTAAAACTCTGTACGGCATCGAGCTGCGCGAGCGGTTGCGGAGCTGTTACGACTGTGACCGGATTGAGTGGAACTGCTGTAGGGCTCGACGGTCAGGCTTACTATGCCTGTGTTCAAGCAATTGACAAGGTAGCGCAAACTTCGGCTTGGGCAAATTCTTCGACTCAGGTGACCATCGATGCAACTCTCCCGACTGTGTCACGAGTCTTTGCCCTCACGAGCAACGGTTCATATCGAGCGGCCCAGACGATTCAGATCATAGTTGAATTCACCGAAGCTGTAGCTGTCGTCAACAGTGGAGATCTCAGTCTCACACTTGAAACAGGCACGACGGACCGAGCCGCCGTCTACAATAGTAAGCCTGCCCCCAACCAAATTCGTTTTGACTATACAATCGTCGCAGGCGACTCGTCAGCTGACCTGGACTATCTCAGTGCGAGCTCTTTGAGCAAAGGCTCAACGGGCGCAATCAACGACCTCGCGGGCAATGCTGCGACTCTCACTCTTCCAACCCTTGCATCGGCCAACTCTCTCGGCGGTCAAAGTAATATCGGCATCGATACGGCCGCTCCTGCTGCACCGGCAATCAGCTCGCACAGCGATGGCCAATATGTTATTGCAGCGATCACAACCATAAGTGGATCTTCAGAGGCGAATGCTCAGATCGAACTTCGCAATGGGGCAACGGTCATAGGCACAACAACGGCGTTAGGCACGAGCTGGAGTCTAACTCTCGGCACTCCTTTGAGCGACGGCGTCTATGGACTAAACGCCCGCGCGACGGACGCGGCGGGTAACGTAAGCTCTGCATCAGCGACCCGAACTGTGACCGTCGATACCTCGGCGCCGACAGCACCTGTGGTCAGTGCAATCACGACCCCAACGACGACTACAACTCCAACGGTCTCAGGGACCTCGGAGCCCAATGTAAGCATCACGATCTACTCGGGTAGTACAGCGATCGGCACGACGACAGCTAATGGCTCGGGTGCCTGGACTCTGACGAGTAATACCCTCGTCGATGGGACTCACTCCATCACAGCCAAAGCCACAGACCTTGGTGGGCGCGACAGTGTAGCGTCAAACATCAGATCGGTGGACGTCGATACAGTAAATCCTACTCCACCCTCAAGCCTCGCCTTCGCGAGTCCAACCAGCACAACAGCCGCTGTGAATTTCACTTTCACACCTTCAACCGATACTCACTTTACGACTCATAATGTGAAACTTTGTACCGTGAACGACTGCTCAAGTTGCACAGGCTTGACCACATCCGTCGCATCTCCAGCCACCGTCACGGGAAGTAACGGCGGCACCTACTTCGCCTGCGCTCAAGGTGTCGACAGTCTCGGGCATCTCTCCGCTTGGGTTGCAAGTGTGGGAACTGTGGCGATCGACACTTCGGTACCGACTGTTTTGAACGTCAACGGTACTGCAACGAATGGTTTTTATAAGGCGGGGACAGTTATTGGACTGACTGTGACTTTCTCGGAATCGGTGACGGTCAGCAACGGAGCTGATATAGGTCTCGATATTGAAACAGGGGCAGTTGATCAGCGCGTGATTTATACGTCGGGTAGTCCCGGATCAGTGCTGACATTCGATTACACTGTTCAAGCTGGTGATACAGCAGCTGATCTCGACTATAAGACGATTAACTCACTAACGCTCGGGTCGTCTGGTCTGATCAAGGATGCTGCGGGCAATGCGGCTGTCCTGACTCTTCCTGCAGTTGGTGCAACAAATTCTTTAGGATCGAATCGCAACTACACTATCGATACCACTGCACCGACTGCCGTCACATCTATTGTGCCGAGCGGTGCCTACAGTTCTTCGACCTCCTTTACGGCTAGTTGGTCCGGGGCCACCGATTTGAATCTCAATCGACATGATGCTCAAATCTGCGCGAACTCAACTTGTTCGACAGGCTGCACATCTTACCAAACCATAAATCTGCCCGCTCTCAGCGCGACCTTCACGGGTCTGGCTAACACTACTTACTGGGTTTGCATAAGAGCGCAGGATGCGGCAAACAACTCTTCGCTCGGGGCAAATTCAGCTACGAGTATCACGATCGATACAAGCCTTCCTACGGTTACTGGAGTGACGTCGAGTAAGACGAACGGAACCTACAAGGTAGGGGAGCTTATTCCCATCACTGTGACTTTCAGTGAAAATGTTACGGTCCTCAATCCGGGCGATGTCACACTCACCCTCGAAACAGGCAGCACCGATCGCGCGGTACTCTATAGCTCCGGCAGCGGCTCGCAAAATCTGGTCTTTAACTATACAGTTCAAACAGGTGATACCGCCGCTGATCTCGATTATGTAGCTACGACTTCTCTATCTAAGGGTTCGACTGGCACGATTCGCGATGTCGCTGGTAACGATGCTACTCTTACTCTCGTAGCCCCTGGGGCCT
>SEDW01000605.1 GCA_004193325.1 Pseudomonadota bacterium
ACGAGCTTGCCGCGATTCAGTTGAATGCGACCCACGACGTTATCAATGGCCGCGCCTGCTTTTTGCCCATCAAAATCTTTGACGGCAATACTGATATCGGCATCAACAGCCTTGAGAGCTGAGGCATCGATCGGTTCGTTTGAAAAGTACTGGCCCGGTGCCTTAGGCACTTCATCGGGTTCTTTGTTGTTTTTATCGGTCTTCACGAGGCCTTTAAAGTCGGCAGCGTAGAGCTTGGGCGACTGCAAATCGGCCTGAATGAGGGTGCGGTTGTTTCTAAAATCGAGACCACCATTACCGACAACGCTGGACTTGCCGAGGAGGAGTTTGATCTCTTCAAAACGAATTGTCTCGGGTTTCTTATGAACGCCGAAACTCAAAGTGTACTGAGGAATATCGCCGATGTTGAGTTTCAAGGCTTGTTTCAGTTGCTTGAGACCAGGGCCGGATGCATCGACATCAAAATCAGCATCACCGTTGGCAAACTTCAGTGCGCCGCGGACCTCAAGGCTATGATCAGCTATTTTTGCCGTGATTCGTGCCGGGTAAGCGGCAGACTGGTCGCGGAAAGCGTCGAAAGAACCGAATGCGCCGAGGATCTCGAAGGGGAGATCGTTCGCTTTGCCTTCGCTGCTGAGCATCGCTGGCTTCTCATTGGAAGGCGCCGTGACACCAGCATGAACGATGGTGAGATCAAAGGGCGTGGATTTTTTCTTGTCGCCTTTGTAGGTCAAGTTAAAATCAGCGATCGATGCCGAGTTGATAAATATTTGCGGAAGATCGGCAAGGGTCATGCCCTCTTCCTCGTTTTTAGGCGATTTAGGATCGGGCTTGCCTTCGCCGAGCTTGATTCGCGCACCATCGAGGACAAAGCTCTGGATGATGAGTTGTTTTTTCAAAAGGGGGAAGACTTTGATCTTCAAATAAGCCTGCTCGGATTGAAAGCTTTTCAAGCCAGACGTTTCATTCGTCTGTTTGATCTTAATTCGATCCACACCAGCTTCGGCTGAGGTCAGGAGGTGGACGCGAATGCCTTCGATATTTTCCACTTCAAAATCTGTGAAGCGTTCGACCATGCTCTTGACGAAGGGGCGATGCTTATCCCAATCGACCACATTGATTACGACAAGCGCGAGGAAGAGAAGAAGAAATGGAGTCAGGATAATCCCGACTGTGATTCCTATAATTTTGCGTGTTTTGCTGGTTTTCATAAGCCGGCTCCTGGACCCTGGAAGAAAAGACATGAGCTACAGGGAAAGCCTACAACTTCGCATCATGATCTTTAAGGGAAGAACCTGCCAAAATCCACATATCTGCGTGAAATTTATATGAAAAATCGATTTATGCTATTTATGACGCTTATTGTAACAGATTCTGCAAAAAGGCCTGTAGGCGGCTTAAGCGCTTCATTTTGCCTAAAATATACGGAAGTTCCTCTCGTGGACCTAACAGGTTTCGATTAACTTCTGTTTACTCATCGCTTTCCCACACTGCCAGTCCGGAGTCTCACATGATTGAATCTGATCTTGCCATCAAGCCGTCTGATGTTGCGGCCCATTATGATTCTCTCGACCGCTTCTATAGAGAAATATGGGGCGAGCATGTTCATCACGGCTTTTGGGAAAGCGGCAAAGAATCAACGGACGAAGCGGTAATCCATCTGAGTCAGTTCCTGGCGAACTGGCTCAAGCTGGAGCGAGGCGATCGCCTTCTCGACGTCGGCTGCGGTTACGGCGGGACAGCGAGACTTCTCGCAGAAACCTATCAGGCTAAGGTCACAGGCTTCACCCTCTCGATGGAGCAAAAGAAATTTGCGGACGAAAAGATGGTGAAAAAAGGGTCGGTGGAAATTCTTTGCCAGGATTTTTTGGAGAATACCTTTCGCCCTGAGTGTTTCGATGGAGCGATCTCGATTGAATGTCTTGAGCATATCGAAGACAAGCCCAAGGCCTTTGCCGAGATGTTTCGTCTGCTCAAACCAGGCAAGCGCATGGCGATCGCCGTCTGGTCCGCTCATGAAAGTCCGAATCGTTTGCAGTCGCATATGCTGGAAGCGATTTGCCGCGAGGGACGTTTACCATCCATGCCGTCGGGAACGGAATACGAGCAGCTGATGACCGACGCTGGATTTCATGTCGTGAAAGGCCGCGAGATCGCCGATCAGGTGAAAAAAACCTGGGCTATCTGTGCTAAACGTCTCGCGCAAAAAGTTGCCAACGATGCGAGCTACCGTAAGTTTTTGATGAATACCGAAGCCAAGGATAGAATTTTTGCCTTGACGCTTTTGCGGATCATGGCGGCGTTTGAGATGAAGGCGATGAAGTACTGGGTCTTTGCTGCGGAAAAACCTTTGAAGCACTGAAAAGAAAAGGGGCCTTTGAGAAAAGGCCCCGAACAATCTATCGCATCAAACTATTAGCGGACGCAGATGCTGTGGTGGAAACCTGATGCTTTCACAGCAGTCCCCGTCGAAGCATCCGAGAAGGTGAAGTTAATGGCGCTCAAGGCATTCGAGCCGGTAGTCGCTGTCCAAACAGGATTCGAAAGTTCGAGTTCAGAAAATTTCGAATAGATGCCGTTGATATGAGCCTGCATCAGTTCTTTGAGAGTCGGCAGTCGCCATCCGGCCGCGTAGCCGGCATAGTTAAGAGTTTC
>SEDW01000049.1 GCA_004193325.1 Pseudomonadota bacterium
GAAAACGTCGATGAGGCTTTGCTCAAGACTTTGGTGGGAAAATCGACTCGCGAGATTGGATCGATCCTGGCGCTGAAGAGTGGGGTGCTATCGGCTAAGGGTGAATTGATTCAAAGGAAGGCCCACTATGTGCTCGAGCATCTTGAAGACATCCCTCTCATTCCGGGAATCTATTCTTTCCTCGAAAAACTGAATGAGTCAGGCATTCCCTATGGAATTGCCTCGAACGCGCCTCGGGCTTTTATTCAGGCGGCACTCGATCATCACGATCTACCTTACAGTTTTTATCTCGGACTCGAAGACTACACGAACCCGAAACCGCACCCGGAGCCTTATCTGAAGGGAGCCCTGGCACTGAATTGGAAGTCACCGAATCACGCTGAGATCGCCGTCTTTGAAGACAGCGCCCACGGCATTCACGCAGCCGTTGCAGGAGGCATGACCGCTATCGGCGTGACCTCGCAGCATTCGGGTGAACTTCTTATCGAAGCCGGTGCGAGGTATACGATTAAGGATTTTCATGACGAGGAATTTTTCGAGCGGCACTTTTTTTAAGACGCAGAGTCGATCGCAGTTTTTTTGCTGAAGTCGATGGCCACGAGCTTGAGATGATTTCTTGGAGCCGCTTTAACGGTTTGTTTCTCTTCGATCTGATCGGAGATCTCGTTCCAGAGTTCGATGCGTAGGTTCATGATGAGTTCAGCGGCTTTTTCCGCTTCATCATTCAGCTGAGGATCGTCCCCACAGAAGAGCTCGACGAGTCGGCCCGAGGCCGAGAAGCCAGGCTTCTTTAAACCTTCGATATGCCGCTCGAAATACTCGACCAGACCCTCTGTACCCGGAAGGCCGGAGAGTTGAGCGAGAAAATTATCCGGGATAAAAGGTTCACCTTCATAGAAGAGAAGCGCAGCGCGTTCATGCAGAGGGCGATCTGCAAAGGAAAGTATGCAGCGCGCATAACGAGCGGCAAGACTTGGGAAATTTGATTGTTGAAGACCGATCTTCCAGCTTTGACCCGCCTCGTACATATCGAAGAGGCTCATCGTCGGGCCCATATCGGCGCCAACCGCTTGCATCGCTTCGAGGTAGAGCTCGAGATGACTCAGAAGAGATCCATCCGCCTGTTCCTCAAATTCCTCTTCGATCATGATCTCAGCGATCAATCTCTGGGCCTCTTTCTGAGGTTGAGAGGCAAGGGGAGCGACGCGGCCAACCAAATCCTGATAGAGATTGCGTAGGAGAAATCCGTAGCCCCACACGCAAAGGATATGGTGCTCGACGAAGGTTCGGAGCGAGGCTTCATCGTTAACGTTTTTGTAGAGTTTGTGAGTTTCTAAAATTTGAAAATAGCGCTCAGTCATGAAAGACATCTACATGCTCCTCCGAGGGCGCGGGCCATGAACTTGCTGGGTATAAGTTGATTATACGGTAAGCAAGCTTGGCCGACTAGAGAGGCAGGAGAAAGGTAAATTACTGGCCTAAGTTATGTCTCAAAATCAGCTCGGCAGTCGCCGCCATTACTTGGTCTGGACTAACCTGATCGTAGCATTTGACGACCTGATCACAGGTCTTCTTCCAGCAGGGCGAGCAGGGGACGCTCGACTGGATCTTGACGCCACGCTCATAGACATCAATCTCCTGGATACAGCTCACACCGAACCAGCAGATGACGGCTTTTTTGAGACCAAGGGCGATGTGGAGCCCAAGCGAACAGCCCGAGAGCACGATCTCGGTCGTGTCCATCCAAAGGACACCCGAACGAAGGCCATCGGTCGTCGGTGTATTGATGACAAAGGGGTCATCGGCAAAGTGTTCCTTCATCGCCTTCTGGCGTTCGGTATCTTCGGGTCCCCCGAGAAGAGCCACGCCCCATTCCGGGAAGTTTCGTCGCCACTCCGAAATTGTTTCAATCGCGCGCTGCACGGTGAATTTTTTGTAGGGGAAAAGGAGCGAGCAACCGGTGTTGTAGCCGATCAGTCCCTTAGCGCCCGGAGGCGTGATAGCCAGGCGGCGACGCTCCACTTCCGCTTTTTCAGCGGCGGAGAGTTCTAGAATATAGGGATCCCGTTCCCATTTGAGAGCCATGGATTCGGTGATCTGCTGAGTCTCGGCTTTTTGGTTGATAAAGAATTTGAGTTCATCGTCGAGGCCAACATCATATTGATAGGCGGCTTCCGGATTGAGCGGCACGATCACGCCGTCGGTATTCAAACCAAATCCGCGTTTGTCCTTGGCCTGAATCAATTCGGCAAGAGCCCCGGCTTCAATGGATTTATCCACAGCGAAGAGAATATCGAACTGGAGGTGCCGCACAGTGTTGATCTGGGTCGTGTCAGCCAGCAGGATGCGATCGATATAGGGGTTGTTGTCGAGCAGGGCTTTCGTATTCTTGAGTGTGATCCAAGTGATATGCGCTCTGGGATAAGCTCTTTTGATAGCAGGCAGGAGACAGGTCGAGCGGAGAACCGCACCCATCGCCTCAAGACTAAGCAAAACAATGCGCTCGCCGACCGGATCATAATGTGGACAAGCATCGCAGCTGCGTTTGTACTGGCAAGGCTTGTAACCATTGAAAACCCGACAGTCGAATTTGTATCCCATATTCCCTACCCGGCTGCTATAGTTGAAAAAAGACACCCACAGTTCAATGCGCGTGGACGGCTATGCAGGACCAAATTAAAACTCACATTCGAATCATCAGCCCCTCGGGCCGGTTCGATCCCAATCTCTTGTTGTCTCGTCTTGCAGAGCTCGAAAAAGAGTTCCACGTGAGCTATCACAAACTGGAAGTAGATCCAAGCTGGCCTTTCACGGCGGGAAGTTTCGAAGACCGTTTGAAACAACTCACGGATGCGCTCCTGGCTCCGGACGTGGACGTCCTGCTCGCAGCTCGCGGTGGCTACGGCGCCTCTGATCTTCTCCCGCATTTGCCCTGGGCTCAACTCAAAAACGTAAAACCAAAGCTGCTCATAGGCTTTTCCGATATCTCCGCGCTCCACTCGGCGCTCTTCACGCAATTGAACTGGCCATCGATCCACGGCCCAATGCCGGGAACCGAACTCTGGCAGAAGAATGACCCGAGTGATGTCGATTGTTTGATCGAACTCATGAAGGGCAGTCAAAAGCCGGTCCAGTGGGAACTTGAATGCCTGAATCGGGATCTGCCGCCAAACCTATCGGGCTGGTCTTATGGCGGCTGTTTGGCTGTTCTCACCAATCTCATCGGAACAGCCTATTTTCCCAAAACCCTCTTTGGCTCAATCCTCTTCATTGAGGATATCGGTGAGCACCCGGCCCGCATTCTGAGATTCATCAACCAATGGTCTCAAAGCCGAAGCCTTGAAGGTGTGAAAGCGATCATCCTCGGCCGCTTCACTGCATGTGAAGTGCCTGACCTTTGCTCGGAAGCCCAGCTCAAACTTGCGATTGCGCAGAAGCTGAAACTTCCGGTCTTCTCGACCAATCTCTTCGGTCACTGCGCACCGAACTGGCCTTTGCCGATTGGCATGCAACTCGAAATCAACAATGGGACGCTCAGCTGGAATCTTCCCAACCAAAACGGATAGGAGTCGATTATGAAATTGGAAAAAGGTGATCGCGTTTACTTTATGGGAATTGGCGGCACAGGCATGGCGTCGGTCGCTGGCCTCGCTCAGGAAGCGGGCTTTGAAGTGTCGGGGAGCGATGCAAACCTCTACCCTCCCATGTCGACGATGCTCGATTCGCTCGGCATCAAAGTGCATACGCCCTACGATGCAAAAAATCTTGAAGCGGCCAAACCGAAGTTGGTTGTCGTTGCGAATGCCCTGTCCCGCGGTCACGCCGAACTCGAAGCCCTGCTCGCGTCCGGCATTCCCTACACGAGTTTCCCCGCTTTCCTTGGCGATCACTTTCTCGATAAAAGAAAGTCAATCGTCGTGTCAGGAACCCACGGTAAAACGACAACAACATCCATTATCACTTTTGTGCTTCTGCAGATCGGCTGGGATCCTGGTTACTTGATCGGTGGAATTCCCCGCGACCTGCCGCAGAGTTTTTCGCTCGGCAAGGGGCCGCTCTTCGCGATTGAAGGGGATGAATACGACACCGCTTTCTTCGATAAAAATTCGAAGTTTCTCCACTATCGTCCAAAGTACCTCATTCTCAACAACATCGAATTCGATCACGCCGACATCTTCAAAGATCTGGCGGCGATTGAAAAACAGTTCACCGACCTCATCAATCTTATGCCCGATAAAAAAGCGGTCATTGCCAACGTCGATGATCCCGGCGTTGAGAAACTCCTTCGTCAGCTCAATCTCAGTGACAAGGTCACTGCGGTTGCAACCAAGGGCCTCAATGCCAACGCCTCGGTGAAGCTCCTCGATCTTAAGGCGCCGAAGGCGGGTGAGGTGTACTGGAAGCTAAAAATTCAGTTGGGCGATGGTCAGACGGCTTTGTTCAACACCACCCTTGCAGGGCCGCATAACGCCGCGAATATCTGTGAAGTCATCGCCTGTCTCTGGCAAATTTATAAAGCCGGCGACGCGCCTGATTTTCCTCTACAGAAAATTGCCAAGGCCATTGAGCAGTTCCAAGGTGTTCAGCGTCGCCTCGATAAACTCTCGAGCGTGGGCGACATTGAGATCTTTGAGGACTTCGCTCACCATCCGACCGCTGTGAAGGTTGTCATCGAGTCGATGCGCGCTCTCTATCCTGAGCGAAGACTTCTTGTAGCCTTCGAACCGAAGAACGCTACAAGTCGCCGTAGTATTTTTATGAAGGAGTTTGCGAACTCGCTCGCCTTGGCAGATCAGGTCTTCATTGGGGCCTGTTCAGTCGACCAAAGAATTCCCAGCGAGGACCGAATGAATACGGGGGAAATGGCCCGCATGATTGGCGGCAGCGCAGCGGCTTTCGATGACAACGAAGCTTTGCTAAATTCTTTGCTCAAGACGGCAAAGTCCCACGACACAATACTTTTCATGTCTAGCGGGAGTTTTTCTGGCATCCAGTATCGAATCGGGGATCGACTTTCCGCTCAGATTAACGGAGTTTAATGCCTGAAGCGACTGTCGCGTCGAGCGCACAGTAAAGTTCTTGGGTACAAAACTCAGTTGCTTTTTGTACCTATTCATGATTACGATTGCGCTTCGTTGTATCGGATCTACGTTCGATAATACTCTCAGGAGAAGACAGGATGATCTTTCAATCGCGCAAAACTTTGGCTGCAGTTGCTGTAGCTATGAGCATGGGCCTAGTGGCTTGCTCCAATGATGAGAAAAAAGCAGAAGAAGCAGTAACTCCAGCTCCTGCAGAGCAACCAGCTACTCCTCCAGAAGCTCCAGCTGCACCATCGACTGCAGAAGTAACTGCTCCAGTTTACTTCGCATTTGATGACTACTCACTCGACAGCTCTTCACAAGGTCAGCTGAACAAGCTGAACGAATACCTCAAAGCTAACGGCAAAGCCGTTGTGCAAATCGAAGGTCACACTGACGAACGCGGTTCGGTCGAGTACAACTTGGCTCTAGGCCAACGTCGCGCTCAATCTGCTAAGAACTACCTCGTTCAATTGGGCACAGACGCTAGCCGTCTCCCAACAATCAGCTACGGCGAAGAGCGCCCAGCGGTTGAAGGTGCTGACGAATCAGCATGGTCTAAAAACCGTCGCGACGAATTCGTTCTTTCGAACCCATAAGTTCATACGAGCCCTTGGACTTTCGAGTCCAAGGGCTTTTATTTTTGCCAAAAAAGCCCCAAAGCCCCTTCTAGAACAGCACCTCATTGCAATCTTCGCAATCCCGAGCTAACATTCCAAATTCATTGCGTCAGCTGTCCTGACTCTAATTGAGTCGTCGTCTTTCATTTTTTCTGTGGAGGCATCCATTTTGGAATATTTAGTTAATGGCCTGTTAGTTGCGGTCACCGCAATTGTTGTTTTTATAGTGGTTTCAGCCATTAATAAGAAGAATTTACGCAAAACCTTCGAAGCCGCCCAATCCGATTCCGAACGAATTTTGGTCGAAGCCCAAGCCGAAAAAGAACGTGTCATTCAAGAAGCTCACAACGAGGCGAAAAACGAAGCGAAAAACCGCCGCGTTCAATTCGAAGCTGAAGCGAAAAAACGCCGTACAGAAATTACCAAGCTCGAAGACAAAGTGAAAACTCGCGAGCAAACGATTGAGAAAAAGATCGGCCAGCTTGAAAAGAAGGAAGGCGATCTCGAGAAGATGACTCTTCACCTCAACAGTGAAGAAGAGCGTCTGAAAAATCTCATCAAGGAAAGCGAACGAGCGGTAGAAGAAAATCGACGCACCCTCGAGACCATAGCCAATCTTTCTCAGGAAGAAGCCAAGCGCCAACTGATTCGCTCGCTCGAAGTCGAAGCGAAAAACGCCGCTCGCGAAACTCTCAAAAAGATTGAAGAAGACACGAAAACAGAGGGCGAACGCATCGCCCGATCGATGGTCAGCCTATCGGTTCAGCGCGTTTCCTCTGAATACGTCAACGATTCTACGGTTACCGTAGTCAGTCTTCCTTCGGACGAGATGAAAGGCCGCATCATCGGCCGCGAGGGTCGTAACATCCGCGCCATTGAACAGGCGACCGGTGTCGACCTCATCATCGACGACACTCCCGAAGCGATCATTATCTCCTGCTTCAACCCGGTTCGCCGCGAAATCGCCAATATCTCGCTTCAGCGCCTCATTGCCGATGGCCGCATTCACCCAGCTCGAATCGATGAGACAGTGAAAAAGGTCGCGGAAGAGTTTGACCAGATCATTCAAGAGAATGGCGAGCAGGCCGCTTTCGATACCGGCATCACCGATCTTCACCCTGAGCTCCTTCGCCTCCTGGGCAAACTCAAATACCGCACCGCCGGCGCTCAAACCGTTCTCCAGCATGCTGTTGAAGTGGCTCACATCTGTGGGATCATGGCTGGTGAAATGGGCCTCAATGTGAAGAAGGCCAAACGTGTTGGTCTACTCCACGATATCGGTAAAGCCGTTGATCAGGAAACAGAAGGCCATCACTCGAAAATCGGTGGCGATCTCTGCGCAAAATACAATGAATCCCAGGAAGTCATCGATGCGGTCCTCAATCACCACAACGAAGACCTCAATCGCGCCCATCCGTTGACCGTTATCGTGCACGCTGCGAACATTCTCTCCGAACGTCGTCCTGGCGCGCGCCGCGAAGTCCTTGAGACTTATGTGAAGCGTCTGCAGGATATGGAGACCATCGTAAATACCACCCGAGGCATTCAGGGATCTTATGTAATCCAGGCTGGACGCGAGATCCGTGCGCTGGTAACACCTGAGGGCATCAGCGACAGCGAAGTTGTCGATGTTGCCAACGAAATCGCTCATCGCCTCCGTAAAGAACTCACCTTCCCTGGGCAGGTCAAAGTTACTGTGCTGCGCGAGAGCAAACATGCGGAATTTGCTAAATGATTCGAGTCCTCGCTGCTGGTGATGTTATTGGAAAGCCAGGGCGAAAAGCCTTGGCAAAACTTCTACCCCTCGCCCGGGAGACCTTTAAGCCGGATATCGTCGTGGTCAACGGCGAGAACGCGGCTGGGGGTTTCGGCCTCACCAAAAAGATCTACGATCAATTCATCAATACGTTCGGCATCGACTGCGTGACAACGGGTAACCATTGGCACGACAAGCCGGAGATTCATACGTTCGGTCCGACGGCCGAGCGCCTTGTGCTGCCGGCGAACATGATGAACGTGGGCGACAACGCTCTCGCGTTCCGCGTGCTTCAAACCGCCAACGGCACGCCTTACGCGGTGATCAATCTCATCGGCAAAGCCTTCATGCATGCCGACAACCGGGACTTCTTTAAACCGGTGGACGAGATCCTTGCCAACCTGCCGTCTCAATGTAAAATCCGCATCGTCGATTTCCACGCGGAAGCGACCAGCGAAAAACAAGCGCTGGCTCACTATTTGAAGGGTCGTGCCTCGCTCGTCTATGGTACTCATAGTCACGTCCCAACAGCTGACGAACGGATCTTTGAGGGTGGCACCGGCTACTGCACGGATCTGGGCATGACTGGTCCCTATGACTCTGTTATCGGCATCAGGGCCGAGGCCGCTCTCCTGCGCATGCAGACGGGCGACCGCAAACGTTTTGAACCTGCGACTCATGATCTCTGGTTTTGTTTTGTTCTTGCTGACATCGACCCAAGTAGCGGAAAGTGCATCAAGATCGAAAGACATCGCTGGGAATGGGACGTGATCAAAAAGCGTCTGGATCTCGATGACAGCGACGCTGGCATTTGACCAAAGAGCTTATATTAAGCTTGTTTGACTAAAACGAATTGAGCGAATACGATGCCAAGGTTCAAGGGGAATTTCCTCAAGATCCGCGGATATTCAGCCTCTTGGCAACACTCAGACTTAGAAAGGACGCGCATGAGCCGTCGTTCCCTTGCAATTACCTGCTTTGCAGCCGCTCTGATCAGCACCCAGGCCTCCGCTATTTTTGTCGACGGCCATGGATACTACGGTGTTCGCGGCGAAGCCCGCACGAAGCCTGAAAACATCCCTGCTTCCAGCGCAAGTCAAACGATTGACCAGTTCTTCCGTCTCGACACTGAGCTCCGTGTAAACGATAAAGCCAGCGCCATCATCGAATTCAAAATCTTCGATGACGAACGCGAAAGTTATATGGGTGACCGTACAGCGCCTCAGCCTTGCCCATCCAGTGGTGGAACAACCGATCCGAACTGTACAATGCCAGCTCAAAACAGCATTGAGCCGCACTACTCACCTCTTCAGCCTAAAATCACCAAGGCCTACGTGCAGTACTCGATGGACTATTGTCTTCTGACAATCGGTCGTCGCGGTCGCCAATGGGGTATGGGTCTTTTCCTTGACGATGGCACCAAGCCCTTCGCCACCGATGCTTCGGTTTTTGATGGCGTAACCTGTGACATCAACATTCAGAAGTCTCAGACTCTCGGCTTCTCTGTGGGTTATGACAAGATTTCTGAGACTGGCAGCTCGATCCTATATTCCGGCGCTCCGACTCGTTCTTACGGCGGCACGGATAACGGTGATGACCTCGATCAGCTCTTCCTCACCATTGAATATAACGATCACCGCGCGAATGCCGGCAAAGGTTTTTCGAAGCAGATCGGTATCTACTTTGCGAACATCATCGGTGGCGAGAACACCAAGACCGACATCAAACTCGCTGACCTTTACGTAAACTTCCTGATGAATAATTTCGTCTGGCAGAACGAAGTCTATTTCCGCCTTGGTAAAAGTGCGGATCCAAGCTTCGCACTCCTCGGCGGCGTTAGAACCCGTACTGAGGAAGAAGGCCGCGTTGAGAACGACGTTCAGTCGATCGCCCTCGCTGGTTCACTTGACTACTATCTCTCGCGCTCAGGTGCTTACACCGGACCGAAAGAATACAATCAGGGTAACGCGACGAGCCAATCCCTCTTCTTCAACTACGCCTACGCTCCAGGCGATAAAGACGGCTACCGTCCGGAATACCCTTCGGATCCAGGCCTTCCGACTCAGCGCGATAAAAAAGCCAGCGCTGTGGCTTTCCACAAAAACTTCAAGCCTGCTCTGCTCCTTTTCAACGGTCGTAAAAATAACGACAATCGCCGTATAGATGGTATCTACGATCCTTATCGCGTGATGAACGCCACGGTTTATAGCCTTGGTTATCGCTACGAAAGTCTTGAGTCTGGCAACTTCGAAGTCAAAGCCGTTACCGCGGAATTGAACGAAGCCATGCCGAAAGACCTAACTCTTCTCGATGCGAAACAAGTCGGTTCTTACGGTACCAACCTAGGTGTCGAGCTCGACTTCATGTACTCCAAAAAACTCGGCAAAGAGTTTGAATTCGGCGCAGCAGCTGCAATTGGCGTACCTGGCGATGCTCAAAGAACTCGTACGGACGAAGAAGCAGTTAATAACTACATGCTTCAATCCTATGCTGCCTTTCACTTCTAAGAATTAAATGCGCTTCCCCCCGAAGCGCGTCCTTTCCGCTCTCCTTGGATTTTCGTATAATCAGACACGAATATCCAAAGGAGTGCCGGTATGCGACTCAGCGATATGCCCGCTTTAAGAAAAATTGACCAAGCCTATCACGCCCCATTCCTAACAGCCTGCACAGCCGCACTCAACGCGCACGGTTACTTAAGTGACAGTGAGAGCGAACAGCTTCGTATTCAACTCAAAGACCGGCATCGTAAAGCGGAGGGAAAAGGTGAAGGCGAAGGGGAATCTCTCTTCGTTCAGCTCGCGCAGGACAAAAACGCCGCCTATCACATTCTTCAGGCCCGGGTTGGACCCTATAATTTCAGCGCTTTGCTCTTTCGCTGGACCGTCTCGAAGGCGCTTGAGAATTTCAATTATTCAATCTGGAGCTTTGCCCAGGCGCTCCTCGATAAAGCCGAACTCATGTTCAACCAACCCTTTTATCTCTACTCAGGAAAAACCTGCGTTCAGCGTGGACCTTTCTCCTATTTTCTCGTCGAAGCCGCGGGGGAACTGCACAAAAATGCCGATGATTTGCATGACCTTGTGCTGGATCTGAAAAAATGGTCTTTGCGCAAAAAGGTTGAGAACTCCTTTGAGGAAACTCTCGCCACCCACCTCGGCTTTAGCACTGACGATGAGAGCGGCCTTGCCGAGTGGAAGCTCCATGAACTCCTCAGGAAAACCTGGCTGCAGCTCGAACTCCTTGCGGAGTTTAGCGGCCATATATTAAAGCAGTTTAGCGCCAATCTTAAGATGGAAGCCGAGGAGCCGCGCCTGCGTTTTCTCCTCGAGGATTTTCAAAACATTCTGATGAGTTCGAAAGGTTCCGCACCGATCGATTTTAGTACGGGTGATGTGATGGAAAGTAAGCGCCTACGAATGCTGGCAGCGATGCAGGAGTCGAAGGAGATTGCCGCTGAATTCTTCTCAATCCTGCTGGAAACGATCAAAACCAGCCGTATTCCAGCAGAGGCGCCAAACATCTGGCCGGAAAATGAAAGCCGTCTGATTCTCAATCATCTTTTGGACCGAGGAATTACGATAGGGGAGGCACGTCAGGCTCTCAAGGCAATAGTCCAATATTGCCAGGATCATGCCGTCAGCCCCGAACAATTACTTGAGGCGGAACTGCAAAGAATCCACCCATTTTTTGACAACAGTTCGTCGCTATTTCTGCGAAAAGCCTCTACAACGGATCGATTGAGTGAGTCTTTTAACGAAGAAAAACATCAAATTGTTCATAAGAAAGATCATCTTTTGCAAAGTATAAATCAACGCCTGCTCGGCATTACAGTTGTAGTCTTTCTCCTCATCTCCTTCGGCGCATCCTGCGGTGTGAAGACGGCGCCACGATCGGATGTTCTTGACGTTCGACCGACCGTCCCCTACCATGCAGAACAGCGCAATTACCCCAAGAAAAATAGCGATGAACCCGCAGTTCCCGCTAAAAAATAACGGAGCAGAAGATGACGATCAAAGGTGTTTATACGGCTCTTGTCACACCCTTTACGCAAGATGGCCAGATCGATTGGAAAGCCTTTGATCGCCTTCTCGATATGCAAGTCAAGGCCGGCATCGACGGCATCATCATCAGCGGCACAACCGGTGAGTCACCGACACTGACCGTTGATGAAAAAGTCTCGCTCTTCCGTCGCGCCAGAGCCTATGTTCCATCTTCGGTTCATATCATGGCCGGCACTGGTGGCAACTGCACAAAGCAGTCGATCGAATTATCAAAACTGGCTCAGGACGCCGGAGTGAATTCGCTCCTCATCGTCACACCGCCCTACAATAAACCAACGCTCGCCGGCCTCAAGGCGCACTACGAAGCAATCGGTCAGGCCGTAAAGATTCCTTTGTGTCTTTACCATGTGCCAGGCCGTACCGCACAAAAGCT
>SEDW01000606.1 GCA_004193325.1 Pseudomonadota bacterium
GCAATTTCGATGGCGTTCAAATCAGATCTTGCGAGCATTTCACCGAACCAGACGATGTCGGGTCGTAAGAGAGACGAACAGATTTTGCAGGTCGGGACGGAAGGGATATCATCGATCCATTCGGATGGATGGCCTTCGTCATTGCATTTCATCCGGTGAATATTGCCGTGCATCTCGATCATGCCTTTACTACCAGCGGCCGAATGAAGACCGTCAACGTTCTGCGTGATCAATGTAAAATTAGGGAATAAATGAGCCAGTTCCACGAGCGCATGATGGCCAGGATTCGGCCGCGATTCAAGAACCCTATCTCTCCGAGAGCGATACCAGTCGTAGACCATTTTCGGATTCTTAGCGAATCCCTGCGGCGACGCCAACTCCTCGGGCTTGTAGTCTGCCCAAAATCCTGTCTGAGCGTCGCGAAACGTTGGGATACCACTCTCTGCGGAGATGCCGGCCCCGGTGAGTACCACAACATTCGAGTCGGGTTTGAAGACTGCGATCAGTTTGGGATCGATTGCCAGAGTCATCGCCAGATCTCCTTTTAAGAGTGATAGCACTTACTGAAATTAACCTAGCTCCGTGCTATAAACTGTTTACCACACTGTAACAGAATATAGACATGGGCTTCAATAATGGCGCATTTGACCTTTATTTTCTCACTCATCGGTATGACCGCTATATCGGGAATCCTCGCCCGCTACCTTCGCTGGCTACCGCTCCCTTGGATTCAAATCATTCTAGGAACGGTTATCGCCGCCTTTGGTGTGACGATCAATTTCGATCCTTCCATGTTCCTGGCTCTTTTCATACCGCCGCTGCTCTTTGCCGATGCCTGGCGGATTCCCAAACGCGAAGTCATCAGTCTTGCGCGACCTATCCTTTCTCTCGCGACACTTCTCGTTCTCGCCACCGTGATTGGTGGCGGCTATTTTGTGAACTGGTTGATTCCAGCGATTCCATTGACTGCTGCCTTTGTTTTGGCATCGGTTCTCTCGCCGACCGATGCTGTAGCAGTCTCCGCTGTTGCAGCCCGCACTCCAATGCCGAGCAAGATGCATCATCTGCTTGAAGGGGAATCCCTATTCAATGACGCGTCGGGTCTGGTCGCCTTTAATGTGGCTCTGGCTGCGATGATTACCGGAAGCTTCTCAGCGTTCGGCGCTGGCGTGGAATTCATCCAGGTGGCCTGCCCTTTGCATCCTATCTCTTCGCCGAACATTTTCATCTCTCCGGAATCCTCGCGGCCGTGGCGGCAGGTATGGTTCTCAACTATCGCAGTATCGTCTTTCAGATGTCAGGGTCATCACAGCTTTCCATTGGCCCTCTCTGGAGCGTGCTGGCTTTCGCATTCAACGGAATCATTTTCATCCTACTTGGATCACAAATTCCGAAGATAGCTCTCGACGGAATAAAATCGGCTCAAAGTGAATTTTCGATTGGCCTCGGAAGTCTTCTGACCCATCTCACCCTTATCACCTTTGCCCTGCTGTTCATTCGATTCGCCTGGATTACCCTAGGCATATTTTCCTTTATCAAGAAAAATAAAGACCATCACTTTAAGACCTTTCCCTGGAGAATCGTATCGGCGAGCACCGTGGCGGGAATCCGGGGCGCTGTGACCTTGGCGGCTGTTCTTTCCCTGCCGCTCACCCTCAGTGATGGCTCGCTCTTTCCGGGACGAGATCTGATTATCTTTTTGGCGACGGGAGTCATTCTCGTGACTCTCTTGATCGGGACAATCGCCCTGCCTGCTATTCTCAAGGGCCAATTTGTGGAAGAGGATCACAGTGCCAAAGAGCAGAAACTCGCGCGCTCGCAATCCATGCGAGCGGCGATTGAACTTTTGAGTTCGCTTGAGACGGTCGCTACTGATTCGCCTGAGATTTATGAAGAAGCAAGAATCCGACTCATCGGTATATACCAGAAGAGAATTGATATCTTTTCCAGCGACGATAGCCCGAACGCGAAAGCTGCTGATCAGGTCGACGTCTATGTCCGAAAACTCTGGGGACAGGCTCTAAAGGCAGAGCGCGACGAAATTTACAAAATGCGAAAACGACATAAAATCAGCGATACGACTTTTCAGCTCTTGATGGATGATCTGAATTTTGCCGAAAAAACGCTGAAGGCAAGAAGCTGATTTACGAAACACATATCTCAAATGTTAACTCTCAAACTCTGCATTTTTTTCGGTGCTGCATAATTTTCTGTGCAATTCCGCGAAAATGAAAATTTTCGTTAAAAAAACATTCACCTCTGATCTTTAAGGTTTTCCTGGGCGAAAGCGCATGACGGGATGCATGAGAGACCTTGTGCAATCCGCCTTTGGAGATCTATATATGGTGGCGCAAGCACACTAAGAAACCAAGGGAAAATTGATGAATGTTAACCGTAAAATGATCTCTCGGGGGACGCTCCTTTCAGCAGTCCTGATAAGCGGAATTGGCGCACAGAAAGCGATGGCTGGCGAATGGCTTTCCTGGGGTAAGGATGCTTTCAACTCTAAGAACGCTCCGGAAGAAACCCTTATCACCAAAGAGAATGTCAAGAACCTGAAAGCCGATTGGGTTTACGAGACGAGAAGCAACGTCTATGTCTTTCCTACAATCAAAGACGACTGGCTTTACGTAACAGATTATCCCCTCTTTAACGTCACGAGCGCATTCAATCCGAAGCAAGATGGCGGCTGGATCTACGCACTCGATAAAAATACTGGCGCTCTACGCTGGGAAAAAAGCATCTATGAGTACAGCGGAAGCCGTACTAACCTCGTCTCGAGAAGCAGTCCCGCGATTTACGAAGACTCGATTATTTTCGGCGACACCTTTAACGCCTCAACTGCGGTCAATTTTCTTGGCGATTCTAAAGCCTCGATCTATTCCGTGAACCGCCTTACTGGCGAACTGCTCTGGAAAACCGTTGTGGAAGAGCAAGATTCTGCACAGATTACTCAATCGCCGACGATTCATAACGGTATCGTCTATGTGGGAGTGTCGTCAGGCGAAATCTATCTGCCCGCCGTCCTTGGCCCTCTCTATAAATGCTGTAGCTTCCGCGGAAGCATGCTGGCCCTCGACGCCAAGACAGGCAAAATCCTCTGGAAGACCTACATAGTTCCAGAGTCTGACAATCAACCCAAGTCTTTCAGCGGCGCATCGGTCTGGGGCAGCTCGCCTGTGATTGACGATGAGCGCGGGCTGGTTTATGTCGCGACCGGCAACAACTACAATGCACCGGAAGCCTTCAAAAATTGTTTGAAAGACGCTAAAGAAGATTCGGTCAAACAAGATGCTTGCTACAAAGAGCATGACTTGCCCGATAACTACTTCGATGCGGTCCTTGCACTCGATCTTCAAACCGGTGCTGTGAAATGGTCGAAGAAAGTCATGGGCTACGACGCCTGGAACTTCGCCTGTAACGCCAACATCGGCCCGCTGCCTAATCCAATCAGCATTGCCTGCCCAAGACCAGCTGGTGGTGACGATGACTTCGCTCAAGCGCCTATGCTGATCAAAAACGCCAATATTAATGGCGTGACTAAAGATATTCTGGTGGCTGGACAGAAGACCGGCGTCTTCTGGGCCTTTGACCCTGACAACAG
>SEDW01000607.1 GCA_004193325.1 Pseudomonadota bacterium
TGGAGCGAAGTCTTTCGACCTGCGAGAGAGATAGCTCGATTTATTGGCAAGATAGGACGTCTATCCTTTTCAATGAAAAGTTTGCGAATCAGCTTTTGATTGTCGCCGTAAAATCCCCATACATGCCTCGACGTTTCTCTAAACTTCGTCTTTTCCGTCATCATAACTTGTGACGGGAGGGTGCCTTGGAAGACTTCGAGCTCTTCGGTAAAACCTTGCGCTCGGCGTGCAATAGCTAGAGCCGCCTTTTCATGAGATGAGATTTTTAGTCCCTGATACTTGTAAGCCCCAATGAGGCTCGTATAGGAAGGGTTTATTGGAACAAGGCTGACGCCTTCTCTTCGCGTTCTTGACTGCATTGCAGCCATGAACTGAGCGTAGGCGAACTGAGAAAGGCCCTTTCGCCTCCACTTTGGGAGTACTCTCAATGTCATTTTCTTTTTTGAGAAATCGAGCTCTTCCAAGGCAATTGGCTTAGACTTTGCCTTGGCTGACTCTGAGACAATGGCAACTAAATCTCCAATAATAGCTTCGGCCTGATTACTGGATCGGGAGCGGAGGTCAAAAGGTAGAATATAACTATCGATCCAATTGCCGAAGCGATCGGTCTCGCAGACAGCTAAATGATCGGCATTAAGGTCGACTGCAATCACACCAGTTCCAGCGAGACTGGTCTTCTCGAGTGCCGAGATTGCAAAGGAGACTTGTAGATAATAGGCTTTAACTTTTGTCTTTTTATTAATTCTACGAACAAAGCGATAAGTCAGTGGCCTTTTGGACTTCTGGTTTTTCTTGCCACCCGTAGCAGGCGACGAAAGAGCATCGATGTATTCTTCCCTCAAAAATTGAGGAAATTCGACATTATCTATCTTAAAATACTTTCCTCTTGCCTTGAACTGTTCACTATTTGGCAAGCGAAAGGATAAGGTTCTATCTTTAGAATCGTACTGTACAGTCTGATTGCCAGCAGTTTCGTCCGAGGACCCCACGAAGGTCATTCGGCTGGACCGAGCACATCGAAACTCTTCGAGCCATTCTTCGTGAGAGTTCAAGTCATTCTCATCGAGGTGATACTGAGCCTTAAAAAGCTTTTTAGAGCCAAAGCAAAGTGTGGGCTTATTCTCAGACTTAAGTTTAGTAAGTCTGCACTCAAGAATGCCCAGCCTGCGACTCTTTTGATGAGCTGAGAACTCCAATCGATGAAGATCTTGCAAGAGCCGTTCTTTAAATTTGCCTTTGATCAATTGAGGCATCTTTGGCTTCTTGAGGCCTGAGGACAGGCTCTTCCAGTCCGCCATCTTCTGGCGAAATTTAGCAATCGCTGACAGTTCAGATTTGAGGGCTTTTGCCTTCTTTTCTAGTTGGTCGATTTCACGTCTTTGAAGAGTGATCCGCTCGTGAGCGGCTTTAAGATTGGTCTTCTTTAATTCTTCGAGAGATCTGGCCATCCCCGACACGTCTTTAGCAAGTGAATTAAACTGACGAGCCGTAATGAAAAATGTTTTGATGTAAGGAGATTTCAGTTCATTAATCGATAGCTCTTTAACAATGAGGTCGCGCCAGAGACGGTGTCTGAGTTTGGCGTAAAAACTAAGTAACTCATCAAGAAGCTCGTAATCAGAGCTACAATTCAGCCTAGTTTCTATTGTTCTTTGCTCGTTATCAATTGACTTGGCCATTATGCTGCTCGACGCTTGTTCTGATGTGACCGTCTTCCATGCAGTCGAGCACAAAATACTGTCATCAGTTCTATTACATCAGAGCTAAGCTCCATTTCAAAGGACATTTTCTGATCGTCATCGAGTAAGATAACTTCGATGTCGTTGGCCTCACAGAGCGAGAATATAATCTCCGATCCGAAGCGTAATAGGCGATCTTTATGGGTGAGGATCAGGTGGGTGAATCGGCGTTCACGGATGGATTGGAGAAGCTTTTTTAGTCCAGCTTTTTTATAATTTAATCCAGAGCCTAGATCGGAAATTATCTCACTCGAAGAAAATTCCGAGTGGCAATATGCTGCCAGCCTTTCCTTCTGAGATTCCAAATCCATTTTTTGATCGGAACTGCTAACACGTGCATAAGCTATTGCGTGCCTTTCGACAGTTACTTCACTTTTATGCAGAGAAAACTTTTCGATAAGAGTAGCCATCTCATATCTACGATGCCCGCCAAGGGTTCGATGGGACGGTAAAAGCGCATTTTCCGATTCCCATCGCCTCATTGTCGAAATTGATACGCCTAAGACCTCAGCTGCAGCTCCAACCGAAATATACATAACTGTCTCATATTATGTAGTTACTT
Source organism: Pseudomonadota bacterium (assembly GCA_004193325.1). Lineage (GTDB taxonomy): Bacteria > Bdellovibrionota_B > Oligoflexia > Oligoflexales > Oligoflexaceae > Oligoflexus. The sequence continues at coordinate 2,302 of SEDW01000607.1, forward strand.
CATTGAGTTACAGTTAATGGATAGGCTTAGTAGGTCGGTTCGTCAAGATATTTCTGGAACTGCATTTAGCCCCTGATCAGCGGGCAGAGCGGCTAGCCGGAGCGGCTGCCGCCCGAGTTCCATAAAAGCTAAAAACCTTTTGCAGAATGGCTGTGGTGCGTTCTACCGGGTTCTCACGGATCTTTTTCTCCTGGCTCGCGATCTCAATGAAGAGCGCGTCCACGGCTTTACCGCTCACGTATTCATCAAGATTTACCGCAGGAATCGGCACACCAGCCACGAGGGCTGCAGGGCGGACAGCTGTCAGCATTTGAGTGTAGAGCTTGCCGACGTTGTTTTTTTGCGTGGC
>SEDW01000608.1 GCA_004193325.1 Pseudomonadota bacterium
TGGTTTCATTGTAGTGCCGGCACATGAAACGAATCTCAACATCGGGATTGCCGGATTCGAGTTTGCCTATTCGGCTGTATTCGTTACAGCTGTTGATGAGGTTTGATGGGTTGGCGCACTTGCTGCCCTGCTTATTGATAATGGGAACGATAGCTCCATCGAGACAACTGAACGTTGGGACAGTGCCACCGACGTGCTTATCGCAGGTCCTGGCATATTCACTGAGTTCCTCGGACGACGCAACGCTACTGCCGAGTAAAAGGGAAAGACCGAAGACGACTGAAATGAGAATGCGCATAACGCTCCATTATGACCATATATAAGTTTTTATAGATGGCTTTGACCTAATCAAATCGGATGGACCGATTATCATAGGTCTAGAGCTGCTGCAGTGGATGAGTTTGAACTATTCAAAAAAATCAATATTGCGTCGCGGATGGGAAAGGCTAACCAGAATCATTCTTCCTTTCGAAAGCTTCGCACGAGATCGACGAGAGCTGTCTGATCGATCGGCTTGCTCAGAAATTCTGAGTAGCCAGCCTCCAGGCATTTCTCTTTTTCCTCTTTCATCGCGTGCGCAGTCAAAGCAATAATGGGCTTGGAATAGGCGCGGGAACGAAGTTCTCTCACAGCTTCATAACCATCCATCCTCGGCATCTGCACATCCATGATCACGACATCAAAGTCCTCCGCGAGCGCTTTTTCAACGCCTTGGAATCCATCGGATGCGAGGACCACCTGACCTCCAGATCTGGTGATCAAGACTCGGAGTAACATCTGATTGTCGGGAGAATCCTCAACGACAAGAATTTTCATCCCAGCAAGCAGCTGCTTTCTGGCAATGGCGGAACGTGCCGGCTCAGTGGTAAAACCAAAGCGAGACCCTCGAATCATCTTGGATTCCAGCGGTACTGAGACGAGGAATCGTGCAATGAAAGTGCTGCCAACACCGAGTTCGCTCTTCTCGAGCCAGAAATCTCCGCCCAGGGCTTCACATAATTTTTTGGTCAGCACGAGTCCAAGGCCTGTGCCACCAAATTTTCGAGTCGTGGAAACATCGGCCTGAGAGAATGGCTGAAAGAGTTCGGCAGCCTGTTCCTTCGTGATTCCCCGCCCACTGTCCTCCACCCGGAAAGTGAGATAGTTGTCTTCGAAGAGAACGAAGAGTTCAACCTTGCCCTTCTGCGTGAATTTTATCGCATTGCCAACGACGTTATTCAGGATCTGGCGAATACGGGTTGGATCCGAATTCACGGGGTCGGGTATTTCTGTTTGCGCTGTGACTTTGAAATCGATTCCATTTTCGCGGGCTCTAAAGCCCATGAGCGAAGAGAAATCCGCCAGGACTTCGAGCAAAGAGAAATCGATATGCTCGATGAGCATCTTGCCTGCTTCCACTTTAGACAGATCGAGAATGTCATCGATGATGCGAAGGAGCTGAGTTGAGTTTCGTTCAATCACGCCCAGATAATCGTGGGTATCCTGTCGAGTCAGCGACTCATCCTTAAGGAGCTCAACAAAACCCATGATGGCTCCAAGGGGAGTTCTAATCTCATGGGACATGTTCGCGAGGAAAGCGCTCTTGGCATTATTTGCGAGTTCTGCGGTCTTAAGCGCGTCATCTTTTTGACTCGACAATTCTCTTGATTCGGAAATATCGGTACAGGTTCCGTACCAGCGTTCAATCTCGTTATTGGCTCCGTAGACCGGCATGGCCCTTACGAGATGCCAACGATAGGACGAGTCCGAAGCGCGCTTGATTCGGAATTCCACCTCGTAGGGATCACCGGTCTGAACCGAATGCATCCAGATAGGCAAGACGCGGATGGCATCTTCGGGATGGACACTTGTGAGCCACATGTGAGGCTCCTGATTGCCGAGGAATTCGCTGGCACGCTTGTTCGAATAATCAAGGACGCCATCGGTTTGCGCAGTCCAAACGATCTGAGGCATCGCATCGGCAAGGGTGCGGAAGCGCGCTTCACTTTCCTTGAGGTCCATTTCGAATTTGCGTTTGACCGAAATGTCCTCAGTGACAAGAATGATGTTGGTCGGACGTTCGTACTGATCGCGGTTGAGAGAAACTGAGTTTCTCACCCAGACGGTGGAACCATCTTTCTTCACGTAACGCTTTTCGATTTGAAACGCTGACACTTCGCCCGACATGAGCTTTGCGAGTTCGACCTTTTTCCGCGCAATGTCGTCGGGATGAGTGATGCCGAGGATGTCGAGCGATTTCAATTCTTCGGCCTTCCATCCGCTGAGCTTTTCAAAGCTGGGATTGACCTCTTGAAAGCGCCCGTCGAGGTCTGTGAGGGCAAGACCGATCGAACTGTGGGCAAAGGTCGCGTGGAAAATAGCGTCACGCTCTCTCGCTATACGTTCGGCGTTTTTCCTTTGGGAAATATCGAGGAGCAAAAGGATCGCGACATCCTCGTGGCCAAAGGATGCCGATACAATTCTGGAATAGGCAGCCGCCTCGAAGTCTTTGCCATCGGTCACTAGGCGGAATTCATCGCCATTCATAATCTCGCCACGGCTCGCTCGAGCTGAGGGAATATTGGAAGAGTCCACGAGCTGCTGCTGGTGATCGTAGACGAGAATTTTGCCTTCTCCGTGCCGTTCGGCTGGAAGTGTCTCAACCAGGTC
>SEDW01000609.1 GCA_004193325.1 Pseudomonadota bacterium
CATCATGACCAGACTCATCATCTGACCACGGAGAAACACGTTTTTAAAGCTCCAGACCGCACCCAGCTTTTTCGTCTCGATCCGCTTCTTCTCAATCTCCCAGCCGCCGAGAAAAGACCCAAAGGTCGACCTTGGAAAAAATCTCCAGAAACTCTCCCCTCGCCGAGCCGAGGCCGGGTCCTTCAAGGTAGCAACATTTGCGTGATGCCCATAAACATGTTCGATCGAAAAACTCGTATCCGCACTTAACGCCAGGAGCCAGCGTCCGATGATCAAACTCTTCTTATCCCAAACCCTATGAACCAACTCATGCGCGACCACAGTCCCCGCCGCCGCAATCAGTATCGACAAGCTATGATAGGCCCCTATCGAATCCGAAAGACTTCGCACGTTCTTAGCGACCAGGAGATCAACGCCAAACTCCTTTGAAAGCAAAGCTCCAATCCCCCATAGATCTCCATGAGCCATCTGCCAGTTGAAGGCAAAAACATTGAGGAGCAGGAGAGGAAGAGTGGCAAAGAGAAAGAAGTTCATAACCCTTGGATTCGAATCCGCATGGGAGCTCAAATCATCGGGCAAAAAGATATCGAGGCTAACCGCACCGGCCACCAAAAAGCCAAATCCAAGCCAAAGCCAGGCTCCTCCGACGAGAAAGCTGACCGAGGTGATGAGGAGAAAGACGCTAAACAAACTGTGTCTTAGCATGCGCATGACAGACCTCCGGCCGCTTTCGATATCACGCACATTTTAACCGCTATTCCGCAGTTTACCAAGCCCCTGCGGGGGAAATCTCGCCCGGCCTTGCCCTGACGCCTGTTCAGCCTCTTTCGAAGCCTGATATAATGGACTTACCGCACCCCATCTCCGCCCTATCCCCGGGAAATACTAAGCATGGCTTCAAGTAATTATCGTTTTTTGACTTTTCGTCTCGATCAGCATCTTTGCGCCATCCACGTGAAGGCTGTTCGTGAGATCAACCACATTTATCTCACTGATCCAGAGGTAAAAGAATTTTTGCCCCTCACTCTACAGATGCGCGATCAAAAGATTCCACTGGTCGATTTCAGAAAAAAGATTGGCCTCGCGCCGAAGCATTTGAACGAAGAGAGTCGAGTGATCATTATCGATAGTAGCAAGGGCCTGATCGGGATCGGAGTCGATGCGATTCAATCCGTGATCGATCTGCCGTCGATGACCTGGGGCAGCGATAGAGATGAGGAACTGGCCTTTTTTGAGTCGGTCGAGATCCTTGGGAATACGCTCATCATCGTCGACATCCTGACCTGCCTCAATGCCAGCCAATCCAATCTGGCAGAAGCTTTCCGCTCAGCAACGTCACAACTTGCGCTCCTAGCATCTTAATCACGCAATCCTCAGCGCCTTTCTCCTCATCGCCTAGAGCTCATGGCGCAGTAGCTGCGCCGCCTCTGCTTCTTTACTAAGAATTCATTAAAAAAAACCCTCCCGCGCATAGACCATACAAGATCCGCGTGCTAGTAGAAGGGCCATCGATGGTCTTTCAAAAGGGTTTCTAACTATATGAAGTATGTCCTTGGCCTAGGTCTTGTGTCCAGCCTCGCATTCGGTCAAACCGAAGCGGCAAAACCAGAAACAACAGAAGCAGCAAAACCCGCTCCTGCCACCATTGCTCCAGCGTCTGACGCTAAAGTGGAACGCATGACGGTGACCGGCTCTCACATCAAACGCCTTGATGTGGAAGAAGCATCTCCAGTTTCGACAATCGATGCCGCTCAAATCCAGGAGACTGGCGAAGTCTCGGTAGGCGACGTTCTTCGTAAACAAGTTTATAACTCTTTCGGTTCGCGCCGTGAGAACTCAGGCGGTAACGCTTCGGGTGCAGCTTACATCAACCTTCGTGGTGTTGGCGACGCCCGTACTCTCGTCCTTTTGAACGGCAAACGCATCTCACGCGATATTCAAAACGGTGCTGTTGACCTCAACATGCTTCCCGTATCAGCGGTCGAACGTGTCGACATCCTACGCGATGGCGCTTCGGCAATCTACGGTTCCGATGCCCTTGGCGGTGTTGTGAACATCATCACCAAGAAAAACTTTGAAGGCAGCCAGTACGCGATGCAATTCAACACTCCGGAAGAAGCAGGCGGCGCGAGCCGTACCTTTAGCTTCACTGGCGGTGGATCATCGGGTAAGACCAGCTTCCTTAACATGATTTCCTACCGTGAGTCGGAGCCTTTGAACACCAATCAAAGAAGCTTCCTCCAGCCCAACTGGCAATTTGCAGGCTCGCCTGGTACCTACCGCGGAACCACAACGAAGCGCTGGATCGTTGACTCGACCTGTCCTCCGGAAAACCTGAACAAACGCGGCACCAGCTGTTCTTACGATGTGGCTGACGATTCGATTCGTAAGCCGGAAGTGAAGACACTGAGCCTCTTCTCGTCCTTCGAACACGAGATTAACCCAGACCTCACACTCTTCACTCAAGTCTTTGCCAGCCGCAAGAACGTTGACTGGTACTGGTCACCAACGAGCGACGAGCGTAACATTATCATTCCTGCTGCATCACGCGGCATTCTCGAAGCCGGCTCAGGCCGCACACCCTTTGCAGGCATTCCTGCTGCAGAAAACATCGAGCTTCAATACCGTTTGGTAGAACTCGGCAACGA
>SEDW01000610.1 GCA_004193325.1 Pseudomonadota bacterium
CCGCGCAGCGAAAGTCGATTCCAATTTCTACTTACTAATTACCAATTACTAATTTCCTTGTTTGCGTATCGATTGATGAATCGCGGAATCAAAGTTACTGGAAATTAGTAAGTAGTAATTGGTAAGTAGTAATTAGAAAAATCCAAACACAAAAAAGCCCAGCAAAACATTGCTAGGCTTTTTTGAAATGGTGGGGGCTACAAGATTCGAACTTGTGACCCCCTGCTTGTAAGGCAGGTGCTCTAACCAACTGAGCTAAGCCCCCACACCGTTTCACTGCTTTTCAGCGGCGAGTGAGTTGTATCTCAAAAATCGAAAACGCTGTCAACGCTCGATCTGCCCTTCCTTAAAAAGTTTTTGAATTGCGGGCCCAAAAGGCTTCTCAACTACGCCAAACTCTGTAATCAGTCCGCTGATCAAGTCACTGGGCGTAACATCAAACGATGGGTTACGCGCTTCCGAGCGAGCGGGGGCAACCAGGATCCCGGCGTGCTCCAAAACTTCCTTAGGCGAACGCATTTCGATCGGAATCTGATCGCCGTGCATGATCTTAGGATCGAAGGTGCTGCGCGGAGCGGCGACGTAGAAGGGCACGTTGTGATGCTTAGCCACGATCGCAAGCGAGTAGGTTCCCACTTTATTTGCGGTGTCGCCGTTCGCTGCAATGCGATCGGCACCGACAACCACGAGATCGACCCGCTCGTGCTTCATAATATAAGCAGCAGCCGAGTCAATTTGAATCGAATAGGGGATGTTCTCTGCTGCGAGCTCAAAAGCAGTCAAACGCGAACCCTGGAGATAGGGGCGCGTCTCATCGACATAAACATGTTCGATGAGTCCAAGCTCGTTCAAAGCGCGGATGACGCCGAGAGCGGTGCCGTAACCTGCTGTCGCGAGCGAACCCGTATTGCAGTGAGTCATCACGCGAAGCTTTTTGCCCTTGGCCAGCTGAGCTCCGAATGCACCAATCGCTTTGCAGGTGCTTAAATCTGCTGCTTCCAAATCGCGGGCAAAGGCCAGGATATGCTTTTGGATTTGTTCGAATGGCGTTGCATCGGTCCAGAGATCGGCGATGCAGCGAACGGAATGTAAAGCGTTAAAGAGGTTAACCGCCGTGGGGCGGGTCGCCTGCAGACGCTTGCAGTTCTCGAAGAAGCGGTCTTTATACTGTTTCCAGTTTGCCGCCTGAGAATGAAGGGTGTCGAGAACGAGGGCATAAGCCGCAGCCGTGGCAATGGCAGGAGCACCACGAACTGTCATGTTTTCAATGGATTGCGCAACGTCTTCAAGCGTGCGGCAGTCGATCCAGATCTCTTCGTGAGGAAGACGTTTCTGATCGATTAGCTTCAAATGATCATCTTGGAAGGACATAGCTGTATACATAAAAGGGCGCCCCTTTTTTTCAAAAGAAGCGCCCACAATATCAAGTTATGCCAAAATCTCAAGACATCCCTGAAAGAAATTCAGGTTGCTTAATCTTCTTCATCTTCCGAATCATGATTAGCGTGACCTTCGCTCAGGTTCCAGCCATCAGCGATTTCAGAAACCTGGCTGACGGGTTGAGCGGCAACAGCGCTGACTGGTTTGGCCTGAGCCACAGTCTTGGCTCGCGGAGCTGGAGCCTTATCTTCCTTGAAGCCCTTGTCCTTTGCCTTCTTCTTACTGCTGCTATCCCAATCATCATCACCATCGAGATCATTTGAATCGTGCATCGGGCTTTCGACTTGGTCGTCGTCTTCGTCCTTCTTTTTACCCCAACCAAAGAAGCCTTTTTTCTTCTTCTTCGAATCGCCGGTGTTTGGAAGAATTTCTGAGAGGCGCGCTACCTTCGAAACATCTTCATCCATCTCTGGTTCCATACGAGACTGCGAAGACGCTTTTTGATGTTTGGACTTCGTTGCAGGTGCAATCACCGGCTTCGATTTCAGTTCACTTACATCCGATGTTTCATAATCATTATCTTCGCCTTGCGAATCGGATTCACTCAGGTTCCAGGCGGAACTTGTAGGGGCATCAGATTCAGAAACGGCGCTGACGTGTGGAGCAGGTGATACTTCCGAACTCAAAGTCGTCTTGCGAGTGCGTGCTTCGAAAGCAGCAGGAGTAGGAGCAGGAGCCGGCGTTGGAATCGGTGCTTTTACTGGCTCAGGCTTAGGAGCAACCGGCTTTTGTTTGGCGACCACAGGCGCTGGCTTAGGAGCCGGTGCCGGAGCTTTTGGAGCAGGCGCAGGTGCTGCTTTCTTCGGTGCTGGCGCTTGGGGCGCTTCCGCACGACGAGCAGGAGCTTCGTGGGTCTCAGGCATATCGTAGTCATCATCGTGATCGTGACTTTCAGCCACTTCCGAGATAGCCGAAACACCCGAGCGCGAATAATCATTGTCATCATCTGTGGTCGCGTCGCCGCCGTCTTCGGACTCGATGCGCTCACCCAACTTTTTCATGCGGTAGCCGCGAACGATGCGCATGATGACGAGGAGGAGAAGGACGAGAGCAATTCCGGATCCGATGTAGATCATTGTTGTGAAACGCTCTGGCGGAGCCGAGTCGAGTGTCACACCCTGCATCGAAGTGTAGGCTGTCGTGAGACCGGCGCCTTGACTTTCGAAGACCGACGCAAGGTCAGTGTAGGTCATGATAAAGTGTTT
>SEDW01000611.1 GCA_004193325.1 Pseudomonadota bacterium
CGCTCGATGGCGAAACACATTCCACGCTCCCAATCGGTGCGGGCCTAGGCTCGTCAGCCACGCTTTGCGTAGCAGTCTTAAGAGCGCTTTCGCAGTCGCACAATCTTCCGATCAGTCGCGCGCAGCTTGCGGATATGGCCAACGAGCTTGAAAAAAGCTTTCATGGCAATCCTTCCGGTCTGGATACTGCTGTGGTTGCGTTTGAGAAGCCAGTGCTGTTCGCCAAGAACAAACCCATTGAAGTCATCCCAATTTCAACCGAGCAGTCCTATGATTTCGTGTTGATCGACAGCAACATCCGAGCCTCGACAATGTCGATGATCCGAATCGCGCAGCCTCACTTTCAGGGTGCTCTTGGGGAAAGACGTCTTGCCCGTTTTGATTCGCTCTCGCTTCAAGCCTTTGAAAGCCTCAAAACTGGCTCAATCTCTGGCCTCGCCGAGGCGATGAACGAAAGTGGATCGCTCCTTGAAGAGGTGGGTGTTGTCCCGCCGAATCTCAAAGATATGATCCTAAGAACTCGTCAACTCGGTGCTCTCGCGGCGAAGACGACAGGAGCTGGCGGCGGTGGAGTGATTATCGCAATGCTGGATCCAAATGGATGTGATGAGCAGTTTGCAAGACTCACGCAGCAGTTTAGCGGGCACGGTATCTACCGAGTAAATCTTGGTGGGAATGAAACAGCAAATTAATCGATGAAGAAACGAACTAAGGCCAGTGGAGTGATCCGCTGGCCTTTAACGCCAATGAACTTTAATCCTTCATACAACTGACAGAGAAGGAAAACTCTCCAGGTGTTGATAATTTCTTCACACAAATAAGTTGGTCAAAGCCACCCGCCTTGCTATTCTGACACGCACCCTTGTCACCATTCTTAGTCAGGTGGAGCACAAGACCGCCCGGCTGGGTCACAGTGAAATTCCCGCCTAATTCCTCTATTTTAGTCCGAGGCTGGATCGAATATTTGCAAGGCAGTAAAGCGTTGTCGAGCACAGCCACTTCCTTATCATTTTGGTATGTAAATGCGTTCCCATCCTTAACAAATAAAATATGTTTTTCGAGGGAATTTACACCGGCTTTAATATTCGACGAACTTTTGGTTTTAATCGTGCACCCGAAAAAGAAAGGGAACAACGCAAAAATAATAATCAACAACTTGTTTTCAAACCTTTTCATTTCACTTTATCCCTATAAATCTTTTAACACAAACATCTGGCTACTGCGTTGGCATTAGCTTATCCGAAACGTCCGAAATCTTTGAAAGGTAAAGATTTCGATTGCTACGAGGAACGCCGTGAACGCCCCGAATACAATGATATCCAGCAAATCGAGAGACGGTAGGGAGGCTTTATTGATAAAGCAGAGTCCTATCGTCACTCCTAAGATGATCTTGAACCAACGCATATTCTTTGGCAGATTTTCGAAAAGGTTTGTTGCCAGGTAGAACAATGCCAAAACGAAATTACCCAGGATCACAAATTGCAAACAGCTCTGTGCGATTTGTAAAAAGCCATTCCAGTCCAAGATCAGTATTGGATACATGATCGTGACGCCTACGATAATACCTTGGGTCGTCAGCGGCAGCAGATATCTGACGTAAGCCACTTCTTTTCTACTGATAGGAAGTAGAGCAACACTGTCGATCCCCATCTCCCGTGGGGCGATCATTGCCAGCGAATAGAAAAAGGTCATGCTCGATATGAATGCAAAAAAACCATTCATTTCAGATGAGTTGGCAAACCCGTCATCCAAGTTAAAACCTTTTTTAACCGTATGGATGAGGAGCATCAACGAGATCAGACAAGGCCACAATAAAATTAATTTCCAATGGACTCGCAGATACATCTTATATAATTCGATCATCAGAATTTCTCCACTTTCGCCGCTCGGGCTTTTCCTGTGAGAATGAGCCTTGTGATTTCACCCAACTCAATCCTTTGTTGCTCCACACTCTTAACGCCCATGAGGTCAAGTACCTTTAGCGTCGCTGGAGCATTGCTCGTCGTCACAACATAAAATTCACCCTGACGTTCGACCTTCTCAATCCAAGGCAGGATGTTGATGTCCTGCTCAGTGCGGAACGAGACTCTGCGCCAGGAATCAAGCAGTTCATCCTTGGCAAAATGATGGGAAATTCGCCCTTCACTTACGAACGTCAGATGGTCCGCAATACCCGATACATCAGAGAGTATGTGCGTGGAGATCAACGCCGAGTTATCCCCATTGCGGACTGTTTCGCCCATCGCTTCCAAAAATTCCTCACGAATCAAAACGTCCATGCCGTTGGTCGGTTCATCCAGAATCAAAAGCGCAGGTCGATGGCTCGCGGCGGCGATGAACGCGAGTTTGGCTTTTTCTCCGGTCGAGAGCTCGCCGACTTTGCGATCAGCCTTAACGCTCATACGGATCATCAGCGACCGGCAATACTGAGTATCCCAATTCCTGTAAATCTTCGAAAAAAATCTGAGATTTTCCTCAACCGAAAAATCCTGAAAGAAGCCTTGGCCCTGAAAAACAAAACCAACATTTTGTTTCCATTCGCCTTCATTCGGGTCTGCAAATTTCCCGCAAACTTCGACCCTACCGCCTTCAGGTTTTAGGAGTCCCATGATACTCGACATAAGGGTCGTCTTACCCGAACCGTTTGGACCGATGAGCCCTGTTACGGTTCCCATTGGGATTTCCATGCTGATCGGTCCCAGGCGAAAGTCTCCCCTTGAGGTCGAAAGACCTTCCACTTTGAGAGCGGGAGCATCTACGAGATCATCTGCTTCTTCGATGTTAACGTCTTCATGTCTGGTCATATTTTATTCTCAATGATGAGTTCTTCGATTAATTCACGGATCACATCAGCGGATACGCCATCAACAAGAGCGGTCTGAACAGGTTTTCGCAGATTCTCTTTGGTGTGGCTTCGGCTCATGTCACTCTTATCCGAATGGGCAAGCTCGGCAACAAAGTAGCCTTTGCCTCGCCTGGCAACGACAAGCCCCTCGCGAACGAGTTCATCGTAGGCTTTTTGCACGGTGATAACGCTCACCTTGTAGGTCTTTGCCAGATCACGGATCGAAGGTATCGGCTCCGCTTTAGGCAAAGCATCTGTCAAAATCAGAGCCCTTATTTGCCTGAGTATCTGGCTATAGAGGGGCTCGTTACTGAGATCACTTAGGTTTAAAAGCACTGTGTGACCTTTCTTTTTCCAATA
>SEDW01000612.1 GCA_004193325.1 Pseudomonadota bacterium
ACGATTGCGGTCCCAGTGTCCTGACAGCTTGGCAATTTGCCTTCAGCCGCGATTACCGCGTTTTGAAGAAGGGTATGAGCTACGAAGCGATCATTGTCCGAGGCTTCAGGATCTTCCAGAATATTCGACAGCATCGATAAGTGTGACGTGCGGAGGAAAAAGGAAACGTCTTTGAGGGCCTCGCGAGCCAAAAGCTCAAGGCCTTCGCGTTCGACTTTCAGCATCGTCACGCCGCCTGCCGTGAAAGTCGAAACATAATCCTTCGTCAAGAGACGATATTGAGTTGTGTCGGGTCCTAAGGGCATTAGCTTTTGATAGTGAAAGTCCATGACGTATCCTTTAAAGAGAATCAGTGCCTAGAGTATAGGCCAGCTCCTGACGAGGATCAATCTCATCCGGAAAGCTATGAGGGAGAAGGAATGGCGGACAAAGAATCGATTCGCACTATCATGATGGAAGTGACCAAGCGCACGCATCCGCCCCTTACTCCGGAACTCTCTTTAAGGCTCGTGACTGCGGATTCACCCTGGTGGAGCCTTAATCCCAGGGATCTGGAGTCTATGGATATACCCGAACCCTTCTGGGCTTTTGCCTGGGGCGGTGGGCAGAGTCTGGCGCGTTACATCCTGGATAACCCGTCTTCTGTAGCCGGAAAATCTGTGATCGATTTTGGAGCAGGTGGAGGGATAGTGAGCCTTGCTGCCTTGGAAGCCGGAGCGGCGCATGTAACGGCGACGGAGATCGACCCCTGGGCTATCGTCGCCCTTGAGGAGAATCTACGGCCCTATGAAGGTCGCTTTGAACTCAGCTGTGAAGATTGGATCGGGCGAAATCTGGACCGTGAAAGCGTTTTGCTCTGTGGCGACATGAGCTACGAGAGAGAACTCTGCGAACGCCTCATGCAGTGGTTTGGAGTTCTCAAGGTTGAATCGATTCTGATCGGTGATCCGGGCCGTGGATTCATTGATAAGACTTATTTCAAGGAGTTGGCGAGCTACCTGGCACCGACCGATTCGGATGCCGATGGTCGATACAAGGTGCGCTCGTCAGTGCTCGCGTATATCACTTCTTCAGGTTCTTAATATCTTCTTCGCTCGTCTCTTCCTGCTGGCGGCTCGTTTCGTAGCCACAAGCGAGACTTGGATCCTTCTCAATCTTCGGAATATCGTTGGCGCAGGTCTTGCCCATAGCATTGGTGATTGGCTTGGTCTTGGCGTCGGCGAGATTTTTGAGGCCTTCGATAGCGACTTTGTCTTTCACATCACCCTTAACCGAACAAATCTGAGCAATGCCAAGCATCATCAGGTTGCAGGTGTTGCCGCCATCGGCTTCGACTGATTCTTTGTGATAACTGATCGATTTTTGAATATCGCCGCGAGCACCAAACATCATCTTCAGGATGAAGGAATCTGGGACCAGTCGATAATAGAGGCCTAGCGCATAACGGGCACTGCCCTGAAGCGTGCTGTTTGGTGACAGACGATGATCGATGCCTGATTTCGTCACATCGAGCCAGAGACCTTCAACCACTGAAGCGCGGCGAAGGGATGAGAAGATACCATCGATACTGGCGATTTTGCCCAGCGAAGCGCCGAGAAACATTTTACACAAAACATTTTTTGCATCGATCTTCAGGCATTTTTCAGTGGCCTCCTGACCCTTGAGAAAAATAGCCCGGGTTTCTTTGAGGTCTTTAGGATTGCTCAAGGAGTTACCCTGCTGAAAAGCCGCTTCGCCAAGCATCCAGTAGCCGTCGATCCAGGCTGGTTCGGCTTTCGACACTTCTTCCAGGATCTCAACCTGACGACGCAGAGACTGCTCGGTTGCGGGTTTTTCAAATCCAGCGGCGCGAAGCTCTTCGAGTTCGGTCGCTTCTTTTGCGTGCTTTTTGAGCGGCGCATCGTCCAGCGGATAGTTGAATTTAGCGTCGGCGGCAAAAGCGCTTCCACTCAAACAAAGACTTGCTAGGCTTGCTATGATTCGACCACGCATGGGAGGCTCCTCTATCGATTTCAGAAAACAGCTGTTTGATAGCGTTAAGGAACTCGATTTCGGAGGAGTTTGCAAGCCGATTCGAAACTATATGCCATTATGCGCGCGCGTAATTTCTCCAATTGCTTCATGCGCTTCTCATCGCAGTTGATTGAGACTCGAGCGCGCTCCATGTTAAGGTGAATGGATTCAACTCTCCAATCAGCAGGTGCCCTATGAATAAGAGTCTCCTCGCCTTGATCCTTCTCTGCAGCACGGCCTGCCGCACTTCCGAAGCAGCCTCGAACGCTGCGGCGCAACCCGTGGCAGCCCTTCCAACACCGATGCCAACGTCTGCGGCTGACCCCGTGGCAGCGCAGACTCCTCCTCTTGCAGCTGCAGCTGCTCCTGCCCCTACAGCCGTGGTCAAAGCGAAAGAGAGCCCCGTGGCCAAAGTCGAAGAGAAAAGTCTTTTGAAATGGCGAATCGGCCGTTGGACGATCTTTCAGGATGGGGGCGAGAAGATGGACAAGCCAGGTACGGTCGCCTGTGATGTCACCTCAACTCTCGTCGTCAAACACCTGGGTCAGGACAAACTCAAAAGTCTCGAAGCCGCTATCGCCGAAGTTTATAAGATCAAAGATCAAAGGCAATCGAGTCCGATCTTTCGCGG
>SEDW01000613.1 GCA_004193325.1 Pseudomonadota bacterium
GATTCTTTCACCCGAGCGAGAAGCTGCACCGCTTCCTGATCGTGATTTCGGCCTTGAATATAGCGGCTCAAATAACCTTCTGCATCCTGCCAGTCACGGGCCATCAGCTTACAGTAGCCAATGCCTTTTAAGGCAACATCGGGGAGATTTTCAGCCGGAATTTCCTGAAGAATAGGCATCGCCGCGCTGCAGTTCTGTTTCTCTAGATAGGCCCAGGCCTGTGCTGTTTTAAGAATCCATTTTTGCCGTTCAAGCCACTGTCGATAGCTGGCGTCACCATTCCCGCTGCCCTGTTTTTTTAACTCATCAGCAATGAGAGTCAGAGCCTCCTCATAGCGTTTTTCGCCAAAGAGTTTTCTGATTTCATTGTCTTTGGTGGGTATACCCACGGGAGCATTGACGACGGCCTGTACTTTCTCAAGTTTCAGTTCCGCTTCGGGCGCTAGGGATTCCGTTATAGGCATGAGCACAGGTGAAGAAGATGTGACTTCCCCACCCGATCCTAAGAGGAGAAAACAAAGGACTGCCCACGGTTTATTAGCCAACGAGTTGTCCTTGCTTATGCAGCGTCTGGAGATCGGTAAAACCACCGATGAATTTACCGTCGATAAAGATCATAGGAACTGTGCGATAGTGGCCGTTTTCTTCCGACAATTTCTGACGTAGCTCAGGCTTATCATCCAAGCCGATTTCTTCGTAAGCAACTCCAGCAGTTTGAAGGAGTTTTTTTGCGGCGCTGCAGTAGCTGCAGTAGGAACCGGTGTAGACTTTGACTTCTTTCATAGTATTTTAGCCTCATTTCAAGTAGGGAAAGTATCTTCGTTTTGTACCTTAGTATCCACAGGGGAAATTGTAATGAGCCCTGAAACGCTCCGCAAGGACTTGTCCCTCGTCATTAGCAAACTGCTCAGACACGCAGCCGAAGAATCGGCCTTTGCTTTCCTAGGTCCCAATCCCGAAGCCCGCCTGCTCGGCCTTGAGGATAAAGGGAAATCCATCGTCGCAACCATCGCCTCGGACGGTCTTGCACTGGATCAAAAAATCCTTCTGGAACAATACATTACCTCTTCGATCCCAGCGGAATTTCCAATCGTGACGATCTACTACAAGCGTCTCAAGGCGCTGACTGATCGTATCCAAAATCCGCAGACTGCTGACGTTGATAGCAACGCGAAAAAACCCTTTGGCGTGAATCAAAAAATAAAAGCGATTCCTGGCGTCAAGCGCATCATAGCCGTCTCATCCGGCAAAGGTGGCGTTGGCAAATCCACAGTGTCAGTCAATCTGGCTGTTGGGCTTGCTATGGAAGGCCGCAAGGTCGGTCTTCTCGATGCGGACCTCTACGGTCCATCGGCCGCAATGTTGATGGGACTCATGGGGCCGATGCCGGTGGGTCCGAACCAACGTATGATTCCACTCGAAAAGTACGGTGTGAAAGTCGTGTCCTTTGGTTTCATGACAGATCCTTATACGCCGGTGATCTGGCGAGGGCCGATGATCACGAAAGCATTGGAACAGCTCTTCTACCAAGTGGAATGGGGCGAGCTTGATGAGCTCATCATCGATCTTCCTCCGGGTACAGGCGATGTTCAACTCACGATGATCGAAAGCCTTCCACTCTTTGGTGGTATCGTAGTATCGACGCCTCAGGCGATTGCTTTACTCGATGCCCATAAGGGTCTGTCGATGTTCCAGAAACTGAAAGTTCCAATTCTGGGCCTGGTCGAAAACATGGCTCATTTTCAGTGCGGAGTCTGCGGTCATTTGGAAGATATCTTCGGTCAGGAACAGATCGAACAGTTCTCATTGGAACGAAGCGTGCCGATCATTGCGCGTATTCCATTGAATCGCCGTATCCGGGAAGCTTCCGATCAGGGTCATCCCGTGGTCCTGTCGGATCCGGCCTGTGGGCATTATTATCGCCCTATGATCGAGGCGGTCATGGATTACGCGGACAAAGCGTCCAATCTTTCGACAGATGTAAAATAAAAGTCAGGCTGAATGAGTTTGATTCGTGTTTGAGTATCCCTATTTTTCATTGAAAACAACGATTTATAGGGAGGCTCATTTTGAGAAGGATCTGGTACAGCTCTCGCATAACTCTGCTTAGCCGGGTAGCTGTACGCTCTTGTTAGTTGTCAAAAAAGTTCGGTACTCCACGTTCCGAACTCCCTTTCCAAGCTGCTCTTCTCAAATCTGATTGCTGCACTGTTCAAACCAACCAACTGATGAGAACACTGCCCGGCCCCCACGTTTCTCATCTCCCAAGTTTATGAGCCACCTGACTCACTGCGCTTTCCACTGTGTCCCTAAAAATAGCTGTATCATCATTTAAATTTACATTGTGAGCCCAGAGCCAGTCGCCTGTGCGATAGATCTTGAGCTTAACGCCTTTTTGCGTCCAGGATTCCGAACCTTTGAGTTCGAGCGACTGCCACTTGTTGAGCGATGCGCCTTTGACCATGGGGAGTAGAGCGGCTGGTCCCAATTCAAGACCGATCACATTGCCATTCGCCCAGAGGATCTGATGCTGACTCTTGGTATTGAGAAGGGCTCCGGCATCGCCTATTTTAGGCAAATTCTCGCGAAGAACCTTGAGCGTGCCTTCGGGATTCCAGCAAAGACTGAGTTTGACCATCA
>SEDW01000614.1 GCA_004193325.1 Pseudomonadota bacterium
TTCGAAGTTGAACATCGCTTTCGCCGCGGTGACGGGGCCTATCGCTGGTTTCTTGTCCGTGCCGTGCCCAGTCTGATCGGAGGTGAGCTGAAGCGCTGGTATGGTTCCATCACAGATGTGCACGATCAGAAAACTTTCTCTGATCAGCTTGCCAAGGCCAAAGACGAAGCCGAACGAGCCAATCAGACGAAAAGCTTTTTCCTCGCGAACATGTCTCACGAGATACGCACGCCTCTGAGCGCTATTCTCGGCTTCACCGAGCTGCTCAAGGAGGAGGATATTCCTCCGCTGGAAAAATCTCAGTACCTCGACACGATTACCCGCAACGGTGTGGCGCTCACTAAAATTATCGATGACATTCTCGATCTGGCTAAGGTGGAATCGGGTAAATTAGACGTCGAAAAAATAGATTTTTCGTTTTTTGATCTCATCGACGATGTGATGGATCTCTTTCGGGAGCGCAGTCGAGGCAAAGGCCTTTTTCTCCGCTTTCATATTGCCAAAGACACACCGAATCGCATCTATTCCGACCCAACACGCCTTAGGCAGATTCTCATTAATATTGTGGGGAATGCGGTTAAGTTCACGGAGTTTGGAGGGATTACGATCGAGGTGAGTACGAGCCATCAAAACGATCGCAGTCTTCGGTATAGAATCGCCGTGATCGACACGGGAGTTGGTCTTTCGGCGGAACAGAGGTCGCGCCTCTTTGAGCCTTTCATGCAGGCCGATAACAGCACGACACGGAAGTTTGGTGGCACGGGCCTTGGCTTGGCCCTATCACAGAGACTGGCAGCGGCACTCGGTGGCGAAATCACGATTGAAGAGAATCGCATTCTTCGCGGCAGCGTGTTCATCATAAGTTTCCTGGCCGAGATTCGCGCAGACCAGGTAGAGTTAGAGCGTGACCAGCTTAAAGTCTCGCAAGCTGAGGCCGTCGCCTCTGGCAAGCTCTCGGGCCTTTACGTGCTCGTGGCCGATGATTCTCCCGACAATCTTTTTCTCGCGAAGAGAATTCTCACTAAAAATGGTGCCAAGGTTAAGACTGTGGCGAACGGTTCAGAGGCAGTCACTGTTGCTCTCGAGGAGCATTTTGATGTGATCCTCATGGATATTCAAATGCCGGTGATGGATGGCTATGAAGCGACGAGAGCATTGCGCGAGGCGGGATATGCGAGACCAATAATCGCGCTGACGGCGCATGCCATGGCGGAAGAAAGAGCCAAAAGTATTCAGGCTGGCTGCAACGGCCACTTAACGAAACCGCTCAACCAGGGTGATCTGGTCGAAGGCATCAGGAATCTAGTCAATCGGCCTTAGAGTCTGTGAAAACTAGAGGCTAGAATTGCTCTCAGTCCTCTGACTGAGAGCTCTTAGTCAAGGATCAGATCGAATACTGCGCTACGAAATAAGCGCTATCGAAGGTCCTCGGCTTGTTCTGCGAAGGCCTCAGCTGCTTTTGCCACTGCCCGGTAAAGATAAAGTGGGGGCGTGGCGACCACTGAAAGCCCGGGCCGTAGCCGATGAAATCGAGATACTTCGATTCCCAATCGTTTTTCTTCGACTCATGGATCAGGTAGAGGTCCGCCCCGCGAAAGATTTCCATACCGAATTTATTCACGCTCGCAAATCCACTCGTGCTCTCACCGACTTCGGGTTGCTGATTGAGAAGGTCGAACTCACCAAGCCAATAATAGATCTTCTTAAAGCCAAGCGACCAGTTGGGACCAAAGATGCTGCGCTTGTTGTTGTCGTCAGTCTCACCACGAAAAGCACTGAAGCCGAACTTATAGGTGGGCTCGGCATAATAACTTCCTGCGACCGAAACACCTTTTTCACTGACGAGGTCGTCGTCGTCAGGGCGGCCGCCGATCGCTGTGACGATCACCGAGAACTTCTCAGCGATGTAGTTGAACTCGGCGTTGTAGGTCTCGCTGCCTTCATCCCAACCGATGCCCCGGCGGGTTTGAACCGTATGGTCGGCCATGCCGAGGCCAAAGTTTTTCATAAACTTTCCTGCCCGAACAGACATCTCATCGCTGATCTGGACGAGCGCGTAGTGCTTGAGGCTTGTCCATTTATCATCGCCATCATCATCGGGACTGCCGATGTCATAGTCAGCGCTCGCTGCAACCGTAACCTTGGAGGTGACGACGGCGGCTTCGACGTTGGCCTGCATGAGGAACCATTTTCCGGTCTTGAACTGCGGTGTGTTCACATAGGTCTGGATGCGGCGGATGTCGCCACCGATCAGAAGATTTTGAGGGAGAGTGACCGCGCCATGTAAAAATTGATTTTCCTTTTCACGGCTCCAGGTGGCGAGGACGTCTTTGGAAATCTCGCGACCATATTGTGTTAATACACCGCCGCCAGCTGGCGACACATGACAGGTCGTACAGGTTGGATAGGCCTTACGAATCATTTCAGGAAAGGCCTGGGCCTCCGGGGTCTTCACGAGAGCGAGGGCCAAGGTCACGAGGAGCGACAAACGAACAACAAGTTTCATAAGAATCCTTCAATGCTTCTTTTTTGGTGTCATTGCATTCAATTATTCAGGAGCGCCAGCGTCGATCCAGGCTTTCAGAAGGGCTGCGGCCCCTGCTGACACTGCGGGTGATCCTGACGGTGGCATGCTCCGTATCCGTCTTCTGCTCGTTAAAATTGCAGGCAGTGAGGGACAGAAAGGTCACGCTTCCGCTGACGATAGAAAAAAGACTCGTTTGCACTTTGCTCATTCTTCGAATCCAGGACTTTGCCACGGGTAGAACTCCGGTCACGACTTTAGTAAGGACTTTCTAAATGACCTGGAAAATTCCTTTCTGTCAATTCAGGATGACTAAGAGCGATTTTTTCTCGGCGAAACCCCTCAAAAATCCGCTAAATCGACCTGAGCTCTTTGAGGCTCAAGCCTATAATCGCCTCAGGACAGTGAGTGTGAAGACTTGGTAAAGAGCGAAGGTATCCAAGGAAGATGGACAATTCTCGAAGGCTACCCTTTGGAAGCTTTCCGACCCGAGGCTCAATTGCTCAGACTTTAAAGAAAAGGGCCGAAAAGCGAGAGGTATAGCTGCGGAGTCCTTGTGAAAAGAAATTTAACACGCTGGTTTCAAAAATCTTCGGTGAATCCCCGTACGGCGATCACTATCACGATACTCTGGGCAACTGTGCTCCTCGCCGGGCATTGGTTTATGCCCATGCGCGTGATTGAATCGAAGGTGATTTCGCCGATTCTTTTCAAAAGTCGTGAAGCGCTCAAACGCGCTCCCGACCTGCATCCTTCCATCAAGCTCTTCGCGATCGATGACGTGGCCGCAGCCAAGCTTGAAAAGGGTGAGTTAACTCTGACCGAATGGGCGAATGCTCTTGAGATACTCGATCGCAGCAAACCTAAGGCTATAGTCATCGATGCGATGTTTTCGCTCCAGAATATGGAATCCACCGAAGAAGGCAGAAAAGCGCTCGTTCGTCTGAAAGCAATCAAGACACCTATCTACACTGGGGTCTATGCATCCAATTCCT
>SEDW01000050.1 GCA_004193325.1 Pseudomonadota bacterium
ATGATGACGTTGTAACGGTTTATCATAACCTTGAGAATGAAATCTGAAGTTTGGTTTTACTTTCTATTATATGATAAAGGGCACTCGTGTTGAAGCGAGTGTCTTTTTTACTTTGTATATGTTCAACTTTGAACTTGAGGGCGTGGTTAAGTGATCAAACTTCGAACTCGGACCCGAGCTGTTTATCTTGTAGCCTCGATTTTTACACTCGCCTTAGTTTTTAAGTATTCTTGGGAGAGATATCAAGATCGTAACCTTGAGTGGCTCGAGGAACTCGATAGCTCCAGCGCAACCCGCTGGGTCACAGACGAGAAGGCACGAATCAAATCAAGCCTCCTCGATTCGCCGCTGGCAAAAGAAAACGAACGGATCGCGCAGGCAATCCTACAAAAAAACAAGAAGTTTAGCGATGGATTGGTCCCTAATAATTCAAACGAAAATCTGCTCGATCTTACTACGCTCAATAAAAGTGAGAGGAAGAAATATCAACTTATAAAAATGGATTGTTTAAAGACGAATTTGAAGCGCTGCCTGCTTTACCTCTCTGAACCAGGGTCGTTTGACGTTGACATCAGAGAATTTGACTTCCTCACAAAGAATTTTGTCAGTCAAGGATTCCGCAGGATTACTAACAAAGGCAACTCCGACTATACCTGGATTGATAGCGACACGATACTGAGTGAAGCCGTAGCCCGCAATGGTTTCATTGAGAGCGCCTACCATCCTGATACACCTTTGATCTGGAAAAGATCGGAAGCAATCCAAAAGACCGACAAAAGTCTCAGCTCGGCACAAGCAAGTTTGAAAAGATTGATGAGTAGTTACTCAGGAAAGCAGCCTTTGCGGATAGTCTTCAACCCGCGGCCACAAAGTGGAATTATGCAGCAAGGAATACTCATTGGGACCAAGGAGCTGAAAGCATGGCTTCTTCCCACTGATTATAAAGTCGTAGCATATCTCAAAAATAAACTAATTCTATTCAGGGGAAGTAATCGAGAATCACCTTACAATGGTGATGTTTTTGAAATAGATGTTCAATCTCTCGAAATGCAAAAGCCGATCGTGAAGAGAATCTTTGAGAATGCCGCTTCAGAATTTGTTAATGAAGTATCGATTGCGGACAATAGTGTATATCTGAACCTATCGCGTGACCTTAATAATCGCATTGTCAGACTAAGCCTAAGAAAAGATTTGGCAGATAGCTGGAGAATATCGGCACTTGCCTCGCCGACTTCAGGAACAGTAAAATTTTTGGATGAAGATTCTAACGCCAAAATCCTTCGTTTCACCCACGAGGACTCCTTAAGACCACGTAGCATCTATGCATACAATGAGAGCTTGGATCTGATCACGACAATTGCATCGAGTTCGCCTGACTTCGATGGATCCGCTTTAAAGGTTGAGGAACGAATTGCTGTGAGTAGGGATGGGACGAAAATTCCCTATTTTCTGATCGCTAATAAGGCAATGAGAACAGACGGTAACACTCCGACGGTAATCCTCGGTTATGGAGCCAATGGTGTTGCACTGCCAAACGTCTATCGATCCGTGACGGGGAAGCTTTGGCTTGAAAAAGGCGGCGCTTTTGCTTTTGCGTACGGGAGAGGTGGAGGTGGCTTTGGTAGAAAGTGGCACGAGGATGGCAAGCGTGAAAAAAAGCAAAATTCAATCGACGACTTTATAGCGGTAGCAGAGGATCTGATCAGCCTTGGGGTCACCTCACCTAGTCATTTGGGGATAAAGGGGGCGAATAACGGTGGTCTGCTAGTCGGCGCCGTATTGGTCCAAAGACCCGATTTATTTAAAGCAGTCTTCTGTGAATCACCCTATCTGGATATGATGCGATTCAAGACGTTAAATGGGACTGAAAGAGTGAGAGAATACGGTGACCCGGATGTGGCAGAGGACGCCAAGTTTCTGAAACTTTATTCTCCTCTTCATAACCTCTCTGCTTCGCAAATCTATCCTGATGTACTTTTTATGACATCTCATAGTGATGATCGGGTCCACCCCGCCCATGCTCGGAAGATGGCTGAACGATTGAAGGAGTTGGAACAGAGATATCTCTATTTTGAAGCTACCGACGGCGAGGATTACGATGGCTTTGAAGGATGGCTTGCAAAATCAAATTCCCTCGCCATGACCTTTTTTACAGAGAAGTTGGGGCCGTTTCCATTGAAATGACGACCGAAGGTTGAGGATTATCAACGCTCTTCACTCTTTTGTCCGAGGGACTGAAGAATTTCAAAAGCTGACTTTTTTATCTCTTGAGAAAGTATCTCGTCAATTATCCCTCCCTCACTGTCAAACTTTTTGAAAGCTCCAGTTACCATAAACGAAGCGCGTTCAAGGACTTTGCCTCCCGACATTACACGAATGACTTCCGTGAGTCCGTCGCGTACCCAGATCGGGTCATTGGCAGAGGATGCCGGGAATACCATGCACGTATTCAGGACTAGCGATGATAATTGCATCGGCCGATTTAATCTTGGCCCGTAAATCTGTGATGACTTCAGGGCAAGGAATATCGGGTTGGAATGGTGGAATTTCACCGAGGCGATCAAATATCGTACTGTCTGTGTCAGGCCGGAGCCTGTCTTTCAACTCTCTCAGTAAAGCCAAATTGTACGAGTTCGGCCTGAGGCTTCCACAGATGCTAAGAACATTCATAGGGACCATCCTATCTTGGCTAATCCTGGTCAAAGCATACCGATCTTTTTTGGATTAACGAAATGTGTTTTGACCATTCCACCCAGGTTTGATATTGAAAGTCGTTCTCAATTTCAACCGAGGGTCTACATGAAAAACTGTTCTACTCTTTTCTTAGCCTTTTTAATGACTTATAGTAGCCAAGCTTTTTCGACTGGTCCTCAGTCGCAGGTTCCTGTGAGCGAAACAGCTCCAGTTTCGGTCAATGCGACCTCCACAACTGCAGCGACTTACCTCAACTTCGAAGACGGTGTTCTCTCAACGAGTGCCGCTGACAAAAAATGGCAAATCGCAGTAAAACGCACAGCATTCCAGACCAACTCAGGTTCGAGCGGCTCTGGCAGCGTTGGTATCTTCGATACTGGAGCAACTGATTTCGCTTCAGTTACCGACTGCGCAGCGACTTCGCTGACATCGGATGCAGTCCTACCAGCTTCAGGCGCTCCTGGTTCAGTGGCTTCCTCTGGGAATGCAGTACTCAACGCTTGGTATGATTACGATATGACGACTCACACAGTTTCTTCCAAGAAACTCGTCTATCTCGTTGTGGAAGGCGACTCTTGCTACAAATTCCAAATCCTTGACTACACATCAGGCATATTCTCTGTTCAGGCCGAAGCTCTCGCAGCTCCAGTCGCCTCAGAACCACAAGCTCCAGCAGAAATTTTTGAAACAGAAATCAACGCTTCGTCTGCGACAGCTTCAGTTTACTTTGCTCTCGAAGCGGGCCAACTCATTCCAAGCACAGTGGATGCGGACTGGTTGATCGCTGTGAAACGCACTTCTTTCCAAACCAATTCTGGCAGCAGCGGAACAGGCACCGTGGGCGTTGCTAACACTTCGGTTCAAGACTTTGCTGCTGTCACAAGCTGCGAAGGTCTAAGCTTCATAGCCGATGCAGTTCTCCCAGCGTCGGGCGCTCCTGGTTCGGTTGCTTCTTCAGGAAACGAAATACTGAACGCATGGTACGACTACGATATGTCGACCCACACTGTGACCTCCAAGAAAGACGTTTACGCGATCTCGAATGGTACACAGTGCGTGAAATTTCAAATCCTGAACTACGAAGCCGGTCGCTTCTCAGTAGTGACTAGCGAAGTTAAATAATCCTATGGAGGGGTGGTTTATTCCGCTCTTGATCCAATAAAAAATGAGCCAATTGCTGAAAAGCAGTCGGCTCATTTTTATGTTTTAAAATCGTTCTAGATTTAGAGTTAGTTGATTTCTTCGAGCGAACCCACACACGACTTCTCGTCTTTGATTACACCTTGATCCTCATGCAGATCGGCTTTGGTATAAGCGATCGTGATATGCGGGGTGTAGTGAGCCGGGTCAAACGTTGGTTTGGAACCGTTCTTCGCCGTATAGCTATCAACTATGCTCTGGCGTAAAGCCAGGAGTCCTGGCGATTGAACGACCACGAAGTAAGTGCGGTCGGTCTTTCCCGATTTGGTCTGAGAACCGCTGCCTACACAAACTGTCGAAAATTCTATCGCCTGAATATTTCCTGCAATCGCGAGCTCATTGATCTGTTTTTTGTCCAGAACTTTGGCGAGTTGCGCAAACTCCGATGGAGTAAAGACAGTGATATGAGCTTCGCCGCGGTTCTTCAGCTTGGTAGCTGTTCTTGCCGTGAGTGCAACTTTAAGCCGGTCGATCGGCTTATAGGAAACATTTCTGGCGAGATAGCTGGGGTTCTCCACGAATTTGACCGGAGCGTGCACCTTGCCACTCAGTGTGAAAGGTGCCGTATCGAATTCGGCTTTGAGGGCAGCGTCCAGTTCCGATCGCAGACCAGAGTTTTCCCCTGGAGTGCTATCGGTCCGACATGCCACTGAGCCTAATGAGAGTGCAGTAAAGAGAAGCGGTACTATAAACTTCAAGGTCGGCCCTCACGAATGCTTTTCGCCAAGGTTACTCCAAAGATTATCGACGCGCTCTAACAAGTTTGATCAATTCTGCCATCGGGAACTGCATATCCAGTCTGTGAAGACCGGTCACACCGTTCAAGGGTTCGGCATCGAGAAGCACCATCCCATGTCTTAGATCACTGTCCGGCAAAGCCTCTTCGATAGAGAGAAAGCGGTTGCGAGGATCCGGACCGGCATCACATGCGGCGCTGTAGGCTCCGTTTGTTAACACAAAAGGAGTAGGGGAGGCGACCGAGCGAATGGCATCCGAGAGTTGGCTTGGTGGCGGTAGCAGTGTTCCGGTCAAGCTAACGCGGTTTTTGCGTCTATCCTCGATAGAGAGGGCAGGATCATCAAGCGTTGCTGGGTTAACACAGACTTCTTCTTCGAGGGTGAGGAGTGAGATACTGCCGTCGCCGAGGTAGGTCGTGCCCGCTTTGTAGCTGCGGAATGCGATGACACAGCCTACTTCGCCAGCCGTGCTGCAGGCTGGAATGTTAGCGAAGGTGCCGCCAACCGTTTTCGCGATCGGTGTATGCACGGCAAAGCCTGGGAGTATGGCAAGAATGAGTTGAGAGCGAAGCGCCGGGACTGCATCGATTCTTTCCTTCATCACGAGGCTCAGCATTTCAGAGCCCTGGGAATGACCGATGAGAACAAATTTGCGGCCCTTGTTGAAATTCGCCATGTAGTAATCAAAAGCGTTAAGCACGTCTCTGAAAGCGATATCGCGGTAAGGTGCGCGCTCCTCTTCTTTCATCAAATAAGAACCGATCGTCATCTGTCGATAAAGAGGGGCGTAGATTTTGCAAGATCCCTGAAAAGCCGCCACCTGCATTTTTGCCATTTCCTCGTCAGGTTCGAGGTAGACAAAATTGTTGGAGTTGCCGGCTTCGACGGAAAGGTCAGTTGTTGGATGAACGAAGAAACAATCGACCGAATCGTCTGGCGAGGGATTAGCTGCGACCGCTGCAAAGGTTCCGTCCACCAGGAGCTCATTGGTTGCTGGTTGGGCAGAACAGCTGTCGTCACGGCCCGGGAGGCAAAGCCATTTCTTTTCATCAGCATACTCCGCTTGGGTTCCATCAGCGGAGCCTGGGGTAATGACTTGATCGTCATCATCGGAATCCTTTTTACAGGAGGCTGTCATGGCTATGGAGAGAGTCAGGAACAAGGTGAGGCAATGCTCTTTTTTAATCACGGCGGTTCCTTCGGATTAGCTTTATTCAGGCATTAGTACCCAGTAAGTATCGCACGAGCAGGCCGGGAGGCTGCAATGCAATAGTCGGCCTTCTGGAAGGGGGTCGAAGGAGGGTGTGATGACAGAGCTTGGAGTTAAGTCCTCAAATTACAGACAAAATACATTTGATGAATTCATAATGCGATTTATTTTGGTGGATTTTATACGCCTTTTTTCGTTTCTAATTAATAAATCCTACGGTTTGGACTGATTCCGAGATAAACGTTGCGATGAGGCATGAAGTTAAGGCCTTATTGGCAAAACAAATTACCCCTTTGGTAAAGTCTGCTATCATCTCCGGATCAGCCAGCGGAGAATTTTGTGAAGTATAAGGTCATCGTGTTCGACTTTGACGGCACCTTTGCCGATTCCTTCCCGTTTTTTGTGACCGGATTTAATCGAGCGGCTGCGAAGTATTCATTTCAATCTTTGTCGAAAGAAAATACTGATCAGCTACGAAATCTTGGAGCACGAGAGTTGATCCGAAGGCTCAATATTCCTTTTTGGAAAGTTCCTTTGGTGGGCTACCTAGTAAAGAAGCAGCTGACCAGCAGCGCTAGCGAGATAAAACTTTTTCCCGGGGTCTCGGATCTAATCCTTGGCCTTCGTGAAAAGGGCGTGCGGGTTGCAATTCTCACTTCTAATATTGAAGAAAATGTTCGCACCATTCTCGGTGAAGATCTTTCGAGTAGAATCGACTGCTATCAATGCAACGTTGGGGTCTTCAGTAAGAAGAAAGCTTTGAGCAAGATGCTCAGGCGCAACGGTTGGCTCAAAACGGACGTTTTGATGGTGGGTGATGAAGTGAGGGATGCCGAGGCGGCGAGAGAATGTGGGGTCGATTTTTGTGCCGTGAGCTGGGGCTATAACAGTGCCCCAACTTTAGAGCCATTGTCGGTATGGAAGCCGCTTCAGAGTTTTGAGCAGCTCCTTTTGCAAAATGCCGCCAGCTAAGGAAGGACTGAAGGTCAGACGCTTCGTTTGACATAGGATACGTACCTAACTAAAAACCGAAGAAATAGTCGAAAATATTCCGACACCCCTGAGGATAAGGGCTGTTTTAAAGCCTAATATAAACATCTTTCTCTCTCCCAAGCCCATTCGAATCTACGTAATTTTGCCAAAGCCTTGTACCCATGGTCGAGTCGCAGCATAGTGCCCCAGACAGAGAAAACCTTTCCAAAAGAATTAGGTGGAAAACCATGGATTATATCGTCTGGCTCGACTCAGAAAAAGCACAAGTCTTCGGCCTAAACACAACAGGCATCGAAAAATCAAATGTCAAAAAGCACGGGAAGGATCACCATTCCGGCGATAAAAGTGACAATGTTAATGATGCCCAGCTCGATCACTTCTATAGCGATGTTAAGACGAAAGTCATCGATGCTGAAAAGCTGTTGATCATGGGACCCGGCGTTTCCAAGACTCACTTCAAGACTTACCTCGACAGTCATGCTGCTCAACTATCGAAAAATGTAGTTGGTGTTGAAAACAGCGATCATCCAACTGACAATCAGATCCTTGCTTCGAGCAAAGATTTCTTTAAGACCTATGAGCATTTCAATACGCCCGTGACTTCGGTCTAATCGTAAATACCTAGATCTCACGCTAGATAGAAACCCGCAGTCATTGCGGGTTTTTTTATTGGGAAACTCGAGCCGCGCCAGGGTCGAGCTCGATCACGGTTGTTTAATTTTCTCTTAAATTTCTGGTTTATGGACCCCCGGGATTGCGATTTGAAGCGAGGCTTAAGCAGCGTAGGTATTCAGAATTTTGAATCTGCGGCTGGATGATCTACCTGAGATTCTCTTCGTGCGGCATTGAGGGAAACTTAATTCTTGAGGGCTAAGATCAGCAGATACCCTTATGGGATCAGCTGCTCTCGAGCTTTAGTTTAAGACCTATTCTTACCAAAGGTAATGATCTGCACCCAATAATCGCCACTGAATCCTGATCCATTAATTGTTCATTTAGCATTTGTCCATGGTGACAAATCATTTCGTAAGCTCGGTCACAGATATCTTGACAAGCGTGTGGAAACGGCAGAGTTTGAGCGCATATTTGGGAACTCTGTCCAGATATGGAAATTGCCCCACAACTCTGTTCGTTATTTGAAAGGTACTGCATGTTCAAAGATCTGAAACGTTTCACATTTGCTGCCGCTCTCACAGCTGTGCTAGCCCCGAGCGCATTCGCGGCCGAGATCGATTTCTCAACCCGCCCTAACTACATTCCTAACAATGTAGTTGTCCTGACTTTCGATGACGCTCCCGATTACGATCATACAGCCGAAGTTGTTAACGCATTGAAAGCCAAGAATGCGAAAGCCACTTTCTTTCTAAACGGTGAGAACTGGTCAAGCTTAAGCGCTGACGAGTCCATGCGTGCTCTCGTTCGCCGCATTGCTAACGAAGGTCACACAGTTGCCAATCACACTGTTCACCACCCTCATCTTTCTGAAATCAGCAATTCGGATGTGGAATTTGAAGTCACCGGTATGCAAAATTTGGTCGACAGCGTGTTCGGCAACAGCTCGCACCAGTTGACACTTTTCCGCGCGCCTTACGGTGATCCGTACCAAGGCAATGATCCATCGAATCCTAAAGAATCCTACACACGTATCGCACCAATCGTTGCGAAACATGCCGTTCATATCGGTTGGTCAATCGACTCAGGCGATTTCGATTGCAACGACGGTGACGGTGACTGTGTTTATAATAACGTGACTCGCGCTCTCGGTACTCCAGGAAACGGCGACTACGGTATTATCCTTATGCACTCGGTTTACAAACAAACCGCTCTTGCTGTTCCCCGCATCATCGACTACATCCGCGCTAATGGCTTTCAGATTTGGTCAGTTGAAGACGTTGTCCGTGCTCGTTACGGCAAATCTTCTTACGACATCATCCACGGTGGAAGCACTGGCGGCGGAACAACCAATCCTCCAGTAACTTCAGGCGACACCTACTCGATCGTTTCTCGCTTCAGCAATAAATGTCTCGACATCACCGAGCCAGCTGGCGTTGATGGCGCTAAGCTTCAGCAGTGGGATTGCCACGGTGGACAGAATCAGAAATTCCGTCTGCAACCAGTGTCGAACGGTATTTATAATCTAGTAAGTCTTGCTTCTGGTAAGTGCCTTGACGTTGATGGTCCTTCGGTTGCTAACGGGGCAGCTCTTCAACAATGGGCTTGCTCGGGCGGAACTAACCAACAGGTTCGCTTGAAAGATTCTGCTGACGGCTCAAAAATCATCTCTATGGTCAACAGCAACAAATGTCTCGATATCGCAGGTCCTTCTGCGAACAACGGCGCTCGCGTCCATCAGTGGGATTGCCACACAGGTTCGAGTCAGACTTGGTTTCTTCGTAAGTAATTAAATTCGGCTCTAAAGAGTTGATACTAAAAACCCCGGAAGCGTCAGCGACCGGGGTTTCTTTTTGGCTATTTTGCTCGAGGAATAAGCTGATTGTTATCGTCCACAAAACCTTCCATGCGGGCGAGCTGCATGACGGTGCCGCAGAGCAGCTTGTCGAGATTTTGGGCCGCCGTTCTCAGCCAGACGTGTGTCTGAGCATCAGCGGGATATTGAACAATGCAGGAGTTTGAGTAGTCGGTGAAGGACCGAATGGAATCCAGGATCTCAAGAAGCTTGCCGGGACATTGGCAGGCAAGCATATCGGTGTGCTGACGAAGGGTTTCGACAGAGTCATCAGTCAGCCGGCCATTTTCGAGATCGAGCGTAGTCATGATGTTTCTCGCAATTAGAAGTGAGTGGGAACATTGGTCGGCAGCAACCAGTGGCTCACATAATCGCCGGCTTTGCCGCGGAGCTTGGCTGGGGCCATTGCTTTGGTTTTGAAACGTGTAGAGACTGTTTCGGCTGAAGTGGGGCACATGAGAATATCGACCTGAAAGAGGCGGGTTAGATTCTCGATTCGTGAAGCCATGTTCACGGTATCCCCAAAGATGCTGAGGTCCGTCTTGGTCTTCGTCTGAATAAGGCCCACTGCAAGCGGACCTGTGCAGATGCCAATCCCCATCGAAATCACGGGGAGCGAATCATTGTAGCGAAGAGCATTGATCTCTGCTTCTGACTCTTTGATCATAAGCGCAGCATTACACGCCTTCAAAATATGGTCTGAGTCGGAGCGATCCACACCGAAGTGGGCAAGGAGTCCATCACCCATGAATTTATCGATCGTGCCGCCACACTCCTCGACGACTCGTCCGAGAGTGGTCATCACCGAAGTCGCCAGCTTCATCGCATCGACAGCATCGAGCGCATCCACGAGGGCTGTGAAGCCGCGCATGTCGCACATGAGGACGGTTGCATGAATACGTCTTGCTTCTTGATCCATAGGGATAACAGTCACCCTTTTTGAGTATTCTGAGATTGGTTTGTTTGATTTATAGCTTATCATTATTTTTTTTAAAGTGAAGCCTTTGCGTTTTGAAAACGAAGCGACTTTTGACTCTTAGAACTTAAGTCAACAATTGGATCTTAAACGATTGATTTGGAGGGGCGAGGCGTAACAATTGCTAAGTCTAGTAGAGGTTTTTAGGTGATTTGGTGAAGGCTGATTTGGAATGGGGCACATACAAAAACAGCCCAGGAATTAATCCTGAGCTGTATTTTTAGGAGAAAAGTACCTCCTGCCAGACTCGAACTGGCACACCTCGCGGCAATGGATTTTGACACTTTGTGTGGACTATATCATCACCCAAATCTCTTTGGGGCCGGGCGCTTTTTCACTAGGGCATTACTCCCAGCTAATTCCTGTAATTTAAGCCGTCTCGCAACAGCACAGGTAGTCTCTGAACCTTCCGCATCTGCGGCTTGGCTGCTGATTATGGCGTCGACCACTTCCCAGCAATTCACCCGATTTCTACATCTCAAATTACTCTGAGAGTGGACTCGTTATTTTTGTCAGAACTTCTTGCGAAGCCTTCAGACACTTTATCCATCGTGTCTACCATTCCACCAAGGAGGCACAAGACCCGAGAACCTAAGTTCTCTTCCCAGAAAGCTAGTTTCTGAGAGGGCCAAATATTGCGGAACCAGGGTCCGAAGTAAAGAGAAAAGTTAGGGAAATGAAAGATTTTTCGCATTAGCCATATCGACGCTATCGCTGTCTTTACGAAGGTTTATACTTATTTTTACGAGGAAATCGCCGATAATGAGTATCGAACACCGTAGACGGGAGATCCCATGTCTAGCCCATCCCCGGCGATGATGCGAAGCGAACCACGCGCCTCCGTCTTGCCCATAGAGATTAAAGGACTGTTGAGCTGGCGCGACGAGCGCACGCTGCAGTTGCCTTTTTTTGTCTGGGATATATCTGTGGGTGGAATCGGTGTGCTGATGTCGGATGAATTAAAAGCGGGCGAGATTGTCCAACTGACGTTTGGGCATCCCATGTCTCTGACCGTGACCTGTGAGGTCTCGTGGTGTGTAATGCAGGAAGCGGACTATGACTTCCAAGAGCCTAGTTTCCGCTGCGGTCTGAAGGTAAACCAGCCCGGAATTAACTTCCAGGGACTGGTTGATCACATCAATCTACTTCGAAACAAATAAGGGTGGGCCTAAGTCTTAGGCTGACGCTTTTTGCTCTTCTTCTTCTGCCTGTTTTCTCACCTGAAGTTCGCTGATAAGATTTTTCAATTTCTTACCTTGCGACATCACTTCGAGCATTTCCATCGAAACTTGAACATTTTCACAGTGTTGACACTGGAGAAATTGAAGATCGTCGTGGACCGTCTCTTTCATGTCGTGACCGCAGCAGCCGCATTTATGATAATGAGCGGTTCTTGCCAAAAGTTCCTGTTTTTTGCGCTCAGCTTCGTGCATCTTTTCAATGAGCTCACGGTCTTTTTTGTAGAAGTATTCTTCTTCGAGCAGACTGTGTTGTTCATTAAGACGGTCGGTGTACATACGGTCTCCTAAGAGGGTCATTCAATCTTCATAGAGACCCTCTTCGGTCATTTTGCAGAAATCATGAGAAGGAATGCTTTGCTCATTCTTTTCCGTAAGATAAACTGTGCCTTACCGTTGGGCATAATCAGCCAAAATATGTAACGGGCTTTTGACCTAATGATATCAAGCAGATAGAAATCAACCCTGATTGACTCTTCCGAATCATCAAACCAAAAGCCGGCAACGTCACCCCAGGTGGCCAAGGAATATTTGAGAATGAAGCCTTATACGCCTCGTGGACAGGAAATAGAGAAGCTGCTCAAAGAGCGAATCGTTGTACTTGATGGTGCCATGGGAACCATGGTGCAGCAGTACAAGCTGGGAGAGCAGGATTTCCGTGGCGACTACTTCCCGGACCATCCTATCGATCTCAAGGGCAACAATGACCTTCTCGTCCTGACCCGTCCCGACGTGATTAAAGAGATTCACCTTCAATACCTCGAAGCTGGCTCGGACATCATCGAGACCAATACGTTTAGCGGGACCAAAATCGCCCAGGCTGACTATAAACTCGAGCACATCGTTTACGATCTCAACCGTAAGGCGGCGGAGCTCGCCAAAGAAGCTGTACGCGAATTCACAGCGAAGACAGGAAAACAGGCTTACGTCGCAGGTGCTCTTGGGCCCACGAACCGAACGGCTTCGCTTTCGCCAGACGTAAACAACCCTGCTTATCGCGCCGTGACCTTTGATGAGTTGGTCGACACCTACTACGAGCAAATCGTGGCTCTCGTCGACGGGGGCGTGGATCTTCTTCTCCCAGAAACTGTTTTCGATACCTTGAACCTCAAGGCATCGATCGTCGCGATTGATAAATATTTTGCGGATAAAGACTTCCGCATTCCAATAATGCTCTCAGTAACGATCACAGATGCTTCAGGCCGAACTCTCTCGGGCCAAACGGTTGAAGCGTTCTGGTATTCCGTTCGTCAGGCGAAGCCTTTGAGCGTCGGGATCAACTGTGCACTCGGTGCGGTTGAGATGCGTCCTTACATCGAAACCCTGTCGAAGATTTCTGAATGTTATATCAGCTGTTATCCAAACGCTGGCTTGCCGAATCCTCTGGCCGATACCGGATATGACGAAACTCCGGCGATGACCTCGGGTTTTCTCGATGAATTTGCGAAGAGCCATCTTCTCAACATCGTCGGCGGCTGCTGCGGGACGACACCTGATCACATCAGGGCGATCGCCGAGCACGTGAAGCGCCACGCTCCACGTAAACTCCCAAGCCTCGAAGTGATGACTCGTTTGAGTGGACTTGAGCCATTGGTAATCAAGCCCGACGGCGGGCTCTTCTACATGGTCGGCGAACGCGCAAACGTCACCGGGTCGCCGAAGTTTGCAAAGCTTATCAAAGAAGGCAACTTCGATGCTGGTCTCGCCATCGCGAGACAGCAGGTTGAGAGCGGCGCGAATATCATCGACATCAACTTTGATGAAGGCATGCTCGATTCCGAGCAGTGTATGACTCACTTTCTGAATCTGGTCGCCTCTGAGCCTGATATTTGCCGTGTTCCAATCATGATCGACAGTTCCAAGTGGTCGGTGCTTGAAGCCGGTATGCGCTGCGTACAGGGTAAGAGCATCATCAACTCGATCAGTTTGAAAGAAGGCGAGGAGATTTTCCTCGATCATGCCCGGACCTGTATGAACTACGGTGCGGCCGTTATCGTCATGGCTTTCGATGAGAAGGGCCAGGCGGCGACGAAAGAGGATAAGGTTCGGATCTGTCAGCGCGCCTACAAACTTCTTGTCGAAGAAATTAATTTTCCTCCCGAAGATATCATTTTCGATGCCAACATTCTTACGGTTGGTACCGGTATCGAAGAACACTCAAACTATGCCGTCGATTTTATCGAAGCCGTTCGCGAGATCAAAAAAACCTGTCCTCACGCTTTGACCAGCGGCGGGATCTCGAACATCTCCTTTAGTTTCCGCGGTAATAATACCGTCCGCGAAGCGATGCACTCCTCTTTCCTCTACCACGCGATCAAAGCTGGTTTGGATATGGGTATCGTCAACGCCGGTATGCTCGAAGTCTACGAAGAGGTGGAACCGGTTCTTCTCCAACTCGTCGAAGACGTTCTCCTCAACCGTCGTCCGGATGCCACCGAGCGCTTGATCGATCATGCTGAGCAGGTCAAGGATCAGGCGAAGGCGGGTAAAGAGACCGATAAATT
>SEDW01000615.1 GCA_004193325.1 Pseudomonadota bacterium
AAGAATTTCTTAACGTTATGGATAGGAAACTTTGCTTAACAAACCCGTCCACAAAAAAGCAAAGGCCCGAAATCACAAATAAAAAATCCCGCTCCCAAAATCTCAGAGACCGGGGTCTCAAAGGATCGGGAACGGGACTTCGAAAAAACTTACTTATTCGGACTCTTCTTTTTTGGGTTCCTTCGCCAGCCGCTCAACTTCGGCCTCTTCAGCCTGACAAGCTGAGATCTTCAAGACTTCGCGTGGATAAGGACCCGTCTCATCGATCTTCAAGCGGGAGAGACGAAAGGTACGGCCGTTCACTGCCTTGGCAAACTCGATCGTCGATTTTAAGTAGCACTTTTGTTTATTGATGACGAAGTTTCTTGCGCAGAGAGAAACCCAGCCCTCAGGCACAAGATTAATCTGAGAAGGCTCGGGCACCAAATACCATTCACACTTGTCCTTGTGAGTGGGATCGCAGGCGATCAAACTCATGGCCAGGAGGACGAGGGGCAGAAGCTTAAGAAAGTTCAACTTCTTAATCATTATAGTGCACCTTGATTTCGATCCGGCGGTTTAGAGCGCGAGTCTCTTCGGTCGCATTGGAGGCGATAGGACGAGTGTCCGCATAACCTGCAGCCGAAAGCGAAGTCGGTGGAAAGTTCATATCATCGATAAAATAACGAACGAGATTAGAGGCACGAAGACTCGAGATTTCCCAGTTATTCTTGTCACCCGATGCTGGTACAGAGTCGGTGTGACCCTCGACCGTGATGGGACGCCCAAGTTCTTTGAGAATGTTTCCAATCTCGCGAACTTCCTTTAAAGCACTCTGACTCAATTGATAAGCGCCCGGCTTGTAAAAGTGGCTCGCGAGAAGTTTGACCCGGAAACCATCCTGATCGCGCGTTACCGAGACAATACGCTCAAGACCTTTGCCGGCTTTTTCCAACTCGCGGAATTTCTGCTGGCCGTAGAGTCTCATGTTAATCAGTTCAGCTGTCTTCTTCATCTCAGCATCAATAACTTTGGTGGCTCGGCTGGCATCAGGATATTTTGGAACAACAGGGGCACGCATCCGATCACCCTTGCGATGCTCGAAGATACCAAAGCCCTGTTCGGTCGGTGCGCTGCGGCGATTCTCAGGAATCTCTTCCATCGAGTCGGTGAAAGACTCCTGAATCGATACCGCGGCCTGTTGCACTTTCGCGTTATCGGCCCCTTCCTTTTTCAAGGCGAAGAGAACAACGAATACCGCAAAGAGGAGCGTAAGCATGTCCGCGTAGGGGACGAGCCATCGTTCGTGGTTCTCAAACTCGGGGCACTTTTGCTTCTGAGCCATGGGGTCCTAACTCTTAATTCTAGCGATCAGTGTTCGTCATCGCCGTGAGCGCCAGTAAATACTTTCAGCTTCTCTTCGATAACCTTGGGGTTCAAGCCTGAGAGAATCCCCTGCATTCCGATGATAACCATCGTGAAAGCATAGTGGTCCAGGTGAGCTTTGCGTTTGAGTTTCTTACCGACTGGGATACCAACAAAGTTAGCCACCGCAACACCGTAGAAGGTAGCAACGAAGGCAACCATGATACCAGGACCGATGAGTTCTGGTTTATCGAGCGAGTTCATAACTTTCATCAAACCGATAACCGCGCCCAAGATACCAACCGATGGTGCGAGCGCGCCGATGTCTTCCCAAAAGTGAACGGCGACTTCCGCTTCTTCCAGGTGAAAGTGTGCTTCGGCTTCGAGAGTCTCGGTGAGGACTGCGGGGTCCGTACCATCGACTGCAAGCTTAACCGCTTTTTTCAAAGGGCCGTAGGTGAGACCATCACGCTTCTTTTCAAGCGCAAGAATCGATTCCTTACGAGCGGTCTGAGCGAGGTCAATAATCTGGGCCAAGATCTCGTCGCGGTTTGCGGGAGGGTTCTTGATATAGATACTGAACGCTTTGAGCGAAGTAATAAAATCCGACATTGGATAAGCGATCATCAATGCGCCGAGTGTTCCGCCGAACACGATCGCAACGGATGGAGGACTGATGGCAATCGCCATGATCAAGTCGGTCGCGTGCTTAAGCACCATCCCGAGGACGATCATGCCCGCACCTACTAGAGGTCCTAAGAGGCTAAATAAATCCATTTTTCACTCACGGCGTTGGAGAAGCAGGAGGAGACCCCGCTTTTGTTCGGCACTGATTCATTCACAATCCCATTTTAACATGATGACCCCAGCCCGAGTCGAGGCGCCCAGCGCTGTGATTATTGCCTAGCCAGATACCGGCTCTGAATTGCAGAAATAAATTTTTGCGGCGATCAAAATTCTCGGGAAAAATTCAAGGAATCAAAGC
The DNA here is from genome assembly GCA_004193325.1 of Pseudomonadota bacterium. GTDB lineage: Bacteria > Bdellovibrionota_B > Oligoflexia > Oligoflexales > Oligoflexaceae > Oligoflexus. The sequence goes on from SEDW01000615.1 coordinate 2,330, forward strand.
CAATACTTTCTGTCAAAGCTTTGGTCGCTGCGTAAAAACTTCAATTCCATAGGGATTTGTCCGAAGCGTCCCTCGTGAAGAAGGGGAATATTTATGTCTTCGACCAAAGAAATTTACTGGGTATGTCGCCAACCAAGCGCAGACGTTTGGCAAAAGATTCATCTTTTGCAGAAATACCATATTTCCGTTCGGATCCTTCCCGACTTCGCAGCGCTCCTTCGCAACTACGCCGAGACTCGTCTCAACACGATTGTCATTGGTGATGAAGAGGAAGAAGCGGCTATCGAAGCACCGATGACCCGC
>SEDW01000616.1 GCA_004193325.1 Pseudomonadota bacterium
GGGCCAACGTTGCCGGCATCCAGATGCTGCCGAACAACCCCTTCTCAACGCCTTGATTAAAAGAAGTTAATGCGCGAGGTCATTGGAAAGTTGACAGTTTCGATCATCTCTTCGGTGACCCGTCTAGCTTCAGTCAAGGTCTTCGCCTTCATGCACTTCGAATAATAAGAATGTCCGAACAAAAACCATTTATTGGCGTTGATTACGTAAAAGCGTAATCGGCGCATATTTTTGTCGTCATTATCGAAGTACTGATCCAAAAAATCCATCAGCTTCACCATCGCCATGAGAAAAAAGCGGCCTTCCTCCTCCTGGGTTTGGGGAGGCGTCATACCCTGGAAGGCTTCAGGCGTTTCGGTATGACCAAGTGCGTGCGCAATCTGCCAGAGGATCCAGGGTCTCGCCGTTGCAGCGCGACCTATCATAACCCCATCCGCCTGACCGCTGTGAAAGATCTGCAGCGCATCCTCAGCCGTCTGGATATCGCCGTTCATAACGATGGGAATGCTGCGTTTCCGGCGCAAATCCGCGACCAGATCCCAGTCGGCATCACCTTTGTGTTTTTGCGACTGCAGACGCGCATGAATCGTCAGCCAATCCGCTCCCGCGCTCTCAAGAGCCGCGGTAAAATCGTCAAGAAACTGCGGATCGGCCACGTCCTGACCACAGCGCATTTTCACACTCACAGGCACAGAACTGTGTTTTTTCGTCATTTCCACAACGCGGGCCGCGTAATCGCGATCACCGAGAAGCCGGACGCCCCAGTTGTGTTTCAGATGCTGGCGCGCAGGACAACCCATGTTGATATCAAAACCCCAGGGTTCAAGAGGCATCAGCTTTTGAATACTGCGCTGAATGAAAGTCTCTTCGTTGCCAAGAATCTGAGGAATGAAAAATCGTTCCCCCGCCATAGTCTTCAGTTCGTCGACCCGATCGATTCTCTCGAAGGGGAGGCGCCGAGTGGAAAGCATTTCGGTGAAGAGAAGGGGATGAAGAGAAGGAGGTGTAAAATGACGTATAACAGCCCGAAAGGCTACGTGCGTGAGTCCGACCATCGGCGCGATCATAAAGGGGAAATCGATACCGAGATTTTTCATGCGCGACGCTTCTGCCATGTCTTCCTCACAAGTGTAGACGTCCTGTCTAAGTGAGGAAGATGGGCGACGCAAGCAGCGTTTGATGAAAGAGCTATTTTTTGAGGGGAGGGGAGTGCTTAGTCCTCGATATCGTCAAGTATTTCCCGAATGGTCTGTTCGAGCAACTGACCCCTCACAGCATGAAATTTATTAACGAAATGCACGCCCTCAGGGAGATAGGGACGAATCTGGGTTTCCGGGAAAGAAGAAACGACGAGAACCGGAATCCCGTGGTTGCTGCAGTAATGCGCAAGCGAGCCGCCATCGCCACCCTGCATGATGTAGTCAGTGATCACGGCATCAAAGGGATCTTCAGCCAAAATATCGATCGCCTCATGACCCGAAGCGCAGATCGTGCACTCGCCATAGGCTTTTAACTTCTCTTCGACAATCGCTGCCAGATCCGGATCGTCATCAACAACTAAAAATTTGTGCATGTCTAACATCCCTGACTAATCTATCGAAACTATAACAGATTGCTCGAAATGGGGGAAGTCAGAGCGCCTCGGTCTCTACGTCAAGAAAAAATTTTGACGAAAGAGACGGACTCATTCCCCGAATGGGACGGTGAGAACGCGGCAGATTGCATTAGCGCCTTCAGTTTCTTACCGAAAACCTTCGAATTTCTTGAAAAATACCACGAACTCAACATACTATGTCCGGTACACAGCATGGTCGCTGATAACAGTGGCTCGACATACGAGGTTAATTCGTGGCGGGAAGCTCCAATTTCAAGTTTTTGCAATGGGCGGCGTGGCGCTACTTGGTTGCTCGAAAAGGCCGTCATGGTCTTTCGTTTATGACGACTTTCTCCATTCTTGGAGTTGTGATTGGTGTAGCCGCTCTCATTATCGTCCTCTCTGTGATGGGCGGATTTGAAGCGGATCTCAAGTCGAAGATGCTCAAAGGTCAGCCCCATCTTGAAGTCGTCTCTGAGAATCCTTTGGCAGGCTTCAGTCTCAAAGAGCATCCACTGGCAGAATTCCACAAACTCTTCCCCAAGGCCGAAGGCATACAACCTTACACGGAATCGGATGTCGTTCTTAAGCAGGGCAAACATCCCGCCGCCGTCATACTCTTCGGCATCGATCCTAAAATCGGCGGTTCCCTCTGGGCCTTCGACCAATCGATGACAGAAGGGACTCTGGATTCGATCGGCCGTAGCCATCAACCTATGATCAATGATGAGGGTGAGAACAGTCTCATGCCTGGTATTCTCCTCGGCGAAAGCCTGGCCTCGCAGCTGAGCGCCGGTCTTGGCGACATAATCCAGATTCTCAGTCCGCAGGCAGCATCGTCATCGACCATCCTCAGCGGCGGTACAGTCACCCGTTCTTATGTGGTGTCCGGGATCTTTCGAACAGGTCTGTTCAACTACGATTCAAAATGGGCCGTCGTCTCCCTGCCCGAAGGCCGCAAGTTTCTTTCGGACTATGAACCTTCGCTGGATGAGGATGAATACGTTTCCGGAGTGGGTATCAACAGTAAAGACCC
>SEDW01000617.1 GCA_004193325.1 Pseudomonadota bacterium
ATGAAAGGCCCATACACTTCCGCTGTATCAAAGAATGTAACGCCTTGTTCATAGGCGGCGCGCAGGACCGAAATCATCTCCTGCTTGTCTTTGGGTGCGCCGTACCCAAAGCTCATGCCCATGGCTCCGAAACCAATCGCAGAGACTTCCAATCCGCTCTGTCCGAGTTTACGCTTTTGCATACTGAAATCCTTTCATAACGTGGATCTTACAGTTTGGCAATATCAAGCACGAAGCGGTAACGAACATCACTTTTCAGGACGCGCTCATAAGCTTCATTCACCTGAGCTGGAGCGATGAGTTCAATCTCCGGAAAAATCTCTTTCTTCGCACAGAAATCGAGCATCTCTTGAGTTTCTTTGATGCCGCCAATCGCCGAACCGGCAAAGGTTCTGCGCATCAGCAAAAGGGGAAAGGGATGAATCGAAAGCGGTTTCTCCGGAGCACCGACTGAAACGAGGGCACCGTCGAGTTTGAGAAGGCTAAAGTAGGCACCCATATCGAGATCAGAGGCCGAGACTGTATTGATGATCAAATCAAATTTCAAAGCATTGTCAGTGAAAGCATTCGCATCGCTGGTCGCAATGAAATGCTGCGCGCCCATTTTCATAGCGTCATCACGCTTTTTGTTTGACTGGCTCAAGACGGTGACTTCAGCACCGAGAGCGGCTGCGATCTTCACACCGATGTGGCCAAGGCCACCCATGCCCATGATCGCCACTTTTTTGCCGGGACCAGCTTTCCAGTGAACCAAAGGCGAGTAGAGTGTAATGCCGGCACAGAGGAGGGGAGCGGCTTTTTCCAAAGGAATGGATTTCGGTATCTTCAAAACGAAATGCTCGTTGACGACGATGACGTCCGAATAACCGCCCTGCGTGACTGCGCTACCGTCACGTTCCATGCCGCCATAAGTTAAGGTATTGCCTTCGAGGCAATACTGCTCAAGATCTCTTTCGCAATGCGAACAGCTTCGGCAGGAATCCACCATACAACCGACGCCGACGTGATCGCCGACTTTATGCTTGGTCACTTTAGGACCAACCGAACGCACGACGCCAGCGATCTCATGGCCAGGAACGAGTGGGAAGCGGCCTTTGCCCCATTCCTCGCGAGCCATGTGAATATCGGAGTGACAGATTCCGCTGTAGCGAATATCGATGACGACGTCATGGTCCTTAGGATCTCGCCGTTCGAAGGAGTAGGGCACGAGAGGGGCTTTGGCTTCGAGAGCAGCGTAGGATTTGGCTTTAATCATTTGGTATCCCAGTGTGGTCGGTTGTCTTCCATTCAGAAAGCGATTCTATGCCTCCGAATGAATTAAGAGAATCCGCCGAATGCTTCATGTACTCGTAAGTGAAACTTAATAATGGAAATCGTGCCTGTTACGTGCTAAGTCTCGGTAAGATTTGTATATTCTCCTCCTCACTTCAAGGGATGGAGGAAATGGTGGGGATGAGCGATGATGCAAAACAACCAATTCGACGGTCTGATTGCCCTCAAAGTCGTAGCCGACAAAAGAAATTTTGCAGCCGCTGCTGGAGCGATGGGCATCTCGCCAAGTGCGATGAGTCAGGTCATCAAGCAGCTGGAGAATCGCCTCGGTGTTGCCCTTTTGAGCCGAACCACACGCTCGACAACTTTGACTGAAGCTGGCGAAAGATTTTTAAACCTGGCAGGTCCAGCCATCGATCAGATTTTGGCGGCGCTTGACGCTGTGAGTAACTATGCGGAAAAACCCTCGGGCCTTCTTCGCATCAATTGTCCCAAACTTATTTATTTTTCTTTCCTCGCGCCGCTCGTCAAAAGTTTTAACAAAAAATATCCGGAAGTGACTGTGGAGATCTTTTTCGAAGATCAAGCGTCTGACGTCGTGGAAAGTGGTTTTGATGCCGGTATTCGCCTCTCGGATATTCTCGTCAAGGATATGATTGCGATCAAGTTATTCGGGCCGGTCAAGTTTCTTACGGTCGCCTCGCCAAAATATTTGAATAAGATGGGCCGTCCGAAGCATCCCGAAGATCTCTTGTCTCACAACTGTATCCGGATCCGTCTCGGTGCCACGAACATCTACGATGGTTGGGAATTCGAAGAGGATGGTGAGGAGTTTCGGGTGCAGGTCAAAGGCTCGCTGATCTTTAACGATGCCTTTGTTATTCTCGATGCCGCACGGGAGGGGGCGGGCATCATCTATGTGAACGAAGCCGCCGTTGCCAACGATATCAAATCGAAAAAACTGGAAGCGGTGCTCGAAACCTATGCGGCAAGCAGCGCTGGCTTTTATCTCTACTTTGCCAAGCGTTCCCAGGTTCTCCCGAAACTTCGGGCCTTCATCGATCATATTCGCGAAGAAACCGGAGCGGCAGTCGAAGACTGATTCTCACATTGCAAAATCTGTCCGCATAAAGAGGAGAGCTCGATGGTTGACGAAAAACACAAAGTTTCTATTCTCCATGATGGAAGTCGAGACGAATTCGAGATTCGCCACGGAGTGGCTCTGCAAATCCTCGACCGCCAATGCAAGACTCTTAACGATCGACTGGATTGCCGCAAATCCGAATGCGGACTTTGCCTTGTCCACGTAGTCGAAGGCGCTAAGAATCTGAATCAGCCGCTCTTCATGGA
>SEDW01000618.1 GCA_004193325.1 Pseudomonadota bacterium
GCAAGATCTACAAAAACATTCTCCATCTCTTTAACAGATTTCGCACCGAAGTTCTCTGCCGCCCGAACCGCATCGGCAGCATTATCCGCGACTTTTATAAGATCTTCGCCACCTTCGATTGCTTTGGCGACATCCTTGAATACTTCAGCGCCCTTCCCGGCAGCTTTAATGCTTCGGCCTAGCGTTGAACCAAGGCCAAGCGTAACAAGTCCAATAGCAGCTACAGTCCTGTCAAACTTAGACAGACTCTCGCCCGTAATAAGGCTTTTTCCTATCAAAGCTTCATAGCCATCTTTAAAAGTCGAAACTCCAGGTACAAAGCCCAGACCGATATCTAGGGCCATTGTACCGACCTTGTATGCGATCTGAGCAGTTCCGACATCATTCTCATTGAGTTTTACTTGAGCGACGCCGAGCGATGCGCGGCCAAGTCTTGTGAACGTCAGACGTTGCTCTTTGTATTCGCCACCCTGAGCGTTAATAATAGCTTCGACAGAATCAGCTTTCCTAGTAGCAAGGTCAATTCGCTGTTGGAGATAGTTCTTTCCTGAGGAAAGATCCAACTTCGCCTTCGTCGTCGTTAACTCCGAATCGTCTTTAGAATCGGCAATCCCGAACTTTACCGCGAAGTCTTCTGCAGCTTTGCCTTCGGCTTCCTTCACGAACTGCATAGTTGAAGCGCGCTTCGACTTTGCAGAATCTCTGAGTGCTTGTGCTCTCTTAAGGTCATTTTGAGCTTTGACGCCCTCAGGCGACTCGCTTAACTCTCGGCCATTTCGAAGAGCGTCAAGATCCTTATCGAGCTTGGCTGTTTCCTGATCGAGCTTTTGTCGATAGGTGTTCTTTTCTGCCTGTGCTTTCTGCTTAGCCTCTTCGCGGAATTTACCTTCAGCTCCACTCTTCATAAAGTTACAGCTGTAGTTAGCACCACAGTGTGCGTAGAACTCACTATTTGGCGGAACGAACGAGATAGGCACTATTGGGCCAACCGTAAAACCTGGATCGTTTCCTGGAGGTGCGATTGGCAGCCCGCCGCCGCCCGCTGTGTTTGTCCAATCAATATCTCCAGCAGAGGCTGTACTGGCAATAAGGAGGGAAAGGGTCAAAAGTAATTTCTTCATTTCTTCACCCCCTCTATAAGTCCATCCAGATAGGTTTCAAGTCGTGCTAGCATCTCGTCGTAGTCAGTGAGTTCCGGCCAAGTTTCGAAGTTTGGCCTAGCGATATCTTTTCCTATGACCGCATTGAGAGAAGCGAGGATGTCTTGCTTGTTTATGTCCCAAATTCTTTTTTCATCTGAACTTGGGGATTTCATCTCGGCCCTTAGAATTTTGCCTTTGATACGGCTAAGCTTAGTGGCCATCATCGCACCTGCGGAAGGTAGGTTGAGCCTATTCTCAAGCGTTTCTTTCATTTCTTTATCTGTGCCAGCGATAAGTATTGCTACGTTCGACTTTATTCGGACACTTCCAGAGTTTAGATCACAATTCGAGGTGATCACAGCTAGTGTCCTCGCTTGTCCTTCGATTAAGGCTTTTGCCTTGGTGGCCTCGCCACGGGAGACATTGTTGAAAACATTAGCCTTATAGTCGCTGATGTTTATCGACATACATTGCTCAATGCTCGTATCCTTGACCTCGACTTCGATTATCTCTATAGCTTTTTGAAGGTCTGAGAGTATGCCGGTAGTATGCTTAGCTTCCTCTATGCGCTTGGTGGCTGCGATCATTGCATCGAGATTACGATTGAGGGCAAGGCTGATTTCGCAGGCTGGGTTCTGCTCAGCTAGAACTTGGTATTGCTCATCAAAGATGAAGCTACGGCTTTCAACGCCCTCTCCCATAAGCAATAGCTTTGACTTTATTCCAGTACGAAGACCTTCTGCGGACTGTGGTAACGATACTTTATCGAGATCAGAGAGTATTTTCTCGTTCTGGGCTTCGACGAAGGCCACATAGCTCTGCAGCCTTTCAACTCTGGCTTGAATGCCGCTTTCCTTGCATATCTTCCCCAGATTCATCTTATCTTCTGAGGACCATTGAGCCTTGAGCTTTTGCAGATCCTGGTAGTTAATATCTTTCTTAGAGAGAACTTCGGCATGTTCATTCAAAGCGTCCATCAAAGATTTTGAATCGTCTTCTATGTGCGTGACATCTTCCGATAGATTCTTAAGTTCCGAATCGAACCGTTCAAAAATTGCCTTCGAAACAGAAGCAGCTGATGCGTGTCGATCCAAGGCCGCATTGAGGGACGCAGAGGCAATTGCCAATGTTTCCTCTGCTGCCTTCCTTTCAGCTTCTGCCGCTTCGGCTTCACTGTCAGCTTGGTCGAGCTGTAGGGCGATGTCGCCGAACTTCGCGTTGGCCCCCGCTTGGAGTTCCGTGACCTTTGCTTGATAGAGCTTAGACCAATCCCCATACATAGCGGCTTTGTCACCTACAACGCCTTGGTTCTGTCCGAGAATCTCAGGGTCCTTGGATCGATCATAACAGCTATAGATTTCGTTCCCGAACATCCGAAGTTGCCACTTACAGCCTCGTTTAAGGCGCGAGCGAGCCCACCCTGATTTCCAGGTATCGTCATCGTCTTTATGTCTGTAGCTGCAAAAGTCATCGACAGAAC
>SEDW01000619.1 GCA_004193325.1 Pseudomonadota bacterium
TTTGTAAGCGATGAAGCCCTGACCATGGCCGATCTTCAAACGACGTTCCGAAGCTTTTTGCCGAAATATATGTGGCCGACTCACATCGAGCGCCTCAGTGCTCTGCCGTTGACACCCAATGGCAAGCTCGATCGCCGCGCGCTACCGAAGCCCGACTTTGCAGCTGTGAGAAGCGTGAGCAAAGCCGTTCGAGTCGCAGAAACTGCATCAGAAAAAGCGGTGGCTTTGATCTGGCAAGAACTTCTTCATGTCAAGGATGTAGGCCTTGATGATAACTTCTTTGACCTTGGGGGACACTCGCTGCTCACGCTCAAAATGCTCGCGAGGATCAACGAAACTTTCGGCAAAAATCTCAAGCTGCGCGATGTCCTGACGGCGACTCTCGGTCAGCTCGCAAGTCTTATAGCTTCGGAGGAACGAGTATGAGCCAGGAGGGACTCTTCATTCCCATGAAAGAAGGCCAGCTCTTTGCCATCTATCAAGCGGCGTTGATGGAAAAGGAAATGAGCGAGGGCGTTCTTATCGTTCCGCCTGCCCCTTTCGAAATGCGCCGCACTCAAAGAGCGCAGCGAAACCTGGCTCAAAACCTTTCCAAAAAAGGTTTTCACACCCTGCGTTTTGATTATCGCGGAACTGGCGACAGCTTCGGCACGTCAACCGACTGGTCTATTCAAAACTGGATGGCCGACATCCGTGCGGCGGCCGATCATCTGCGCAACGCGTTTGGCATCCAGCGCATTTCCGTAGTCGGCACCCGCCTCGGTGGAACGCTCGCGCTCAAAGCTCTTGAAGGCCAGGCGCTGAGACGCTTTATCCTCTGGGACCCGATCGTGAGGGGTAAGGACTACTACGCTCAACTCGAAGAAAGCCATCGCTTCCTTGTGAGTCGCGAGAGCGATAAACCGCCCTACGATCGCGGTGGGCGCCTTCAGTGTCTCGGATTCGCGTTGAACGAAACCTGGATCGCGGAACTTAAAGAATTAGTACTGGATCCTGGAGCCTCCGCACGGGGATTCATAATCCAATCTGAAAAGAGAAATGATCTCATGTCCGAGATGGGCAATCTCAAAGTCGTGACAATCGATGATGATCAGCAATGGGCTGATCCTATTCTCCTTCAAATGCAGAGCTTTGCTCACCCGAGCCTCACTGCCATTGAAAAAGCCTGTGAGGGCAAATTATGAAAGCCTTTTCCTACGGGCCGAACAAAAATCTCTTCGGTGTCTTCACCACAGCGAACCCTCAGTCCAAGGACAAGGGAATCGTGGCGATCGCGTGGAACACAGGCATATGCGGCCGCATGGGCCCAAGCCGTCTCAATGTTGAGATCGCGGCGATGCTTTCAGAACAGGGTATCGCAAGCTTTCGCTTTGACCTGGGTAACCTCGGTGACAGCGGTATTGCCAGCCAGGAAACCGATCTCATCAAACGAAACCGGGAAGAGCTGCAAATCACTCTCGACATGCTGTCCGAAAAATTCGGCTATACGAAATTTCTCCTGGTCGGCATCTGCTCGAGCGCCGTCGACGCCCATCACGTAGCCGTTGCGGACCCTCGAATCGTCGGTCTCATTATGGTCGATAGCTATGTCTATCCCACTAAACAATTCCATCTCAATTATTTGAAGAAACGCCTCTTCAAGCCGACGTCATGGAAACGTTTTACCACTCGCAAAATCAAAGAGTGGACGAGCGAAAAGGAAGAGTCACCACCCGAAGACCTCTTCGAAGGCGTCTATCCCGATCAGGAAGAAGCGGGACGTGAACTTCAGTCGCTCGTCGACCGCAATGTGCCGATTTTTGTCCTCTATACGGGCGGCTTCGAGCACGTTTACACCTATCACGATCAGTTTCTCGACATGTTTCCTAAGACCAATTTCAAAGGTCTTTTGACCTTAAAACATCACCCGCGGGCCGATCACCTTTTCACGATCCTCGAGGATCGTGATCTATTGATGCATGATTTGAGAGAATGGTCTCAAGCCACTTTCAATGCCGCGGACCTTTCGCTTGAAGCGGAGGTGAAGAGCCGAAACCTTATCGATGTCCTCAATCACATCGATCAACAAAACCCGACCGATGTGGCCATTGAAGAGTGGGGCAAAGCCCATAGTTATCAAGACCTCAAAGATTTGAGTCATGGCCTCGCTCATCTGCTCAAAATGAATGGCATCGGCAAGGGGAGCATTCTCGGCCTTTGCCTGGACCGCTCAGCCGCGCTCATCGTGTCGTTGGCGGCCACCCTCAGATCCGGCAGCGCCTATCTTCCGCTCGACTCTCATTATCCAAAGGATCGACTCGAAAAAATGATCGAACTGGCTCAATGCCAGACGATTCTCTGTCATCGGCAGCATGCGGCGATGTTTGATCACCTTCCGGTTAAACTCCTCATTTGGGAAGATCTTGCGATCGATCGCAGCGCCGGGGATTTCGCCCCCGAATGGATCGGCGAACATGATCCGGCCTATGTGATCTTCACTTCGGGTTCGACTGGCACACCTAAAGGTGTTGTTCTGGGCCATGGAGCTCTCACCCAGCTTCTCGACTGGCACGCTTTGCGTTATCCTTTGCCAAAGCCAAGGACTCTGCAATTCACGCCGATATCTTTTGATGTTTC
>SEDW01000620.1 GCA_004193325.1 Pseudomonadota bacterium
GCTCAAAGTCTAAATCGACTCGTGGCAGGTCAATTGGAAAGGGAGAGAATGGAAGACTCGTGCGATGTCATTATTGCTGGATCAGGTTTGGCTGGACTGCTTGCGTTGAGCAAGATGAGCCGGGAAAAACCCGATTGGACCTTTACTCTCCTTGAGAGAGAGCCTTGGCATGGTGGCCGAATGCGTCCGAGTCTCGAAGCGGAAGGCTCTCGTTCAACAGGTCTTCAGGCCGCATCTCAGGAGCTCTACGAATATATTCGCGAGACTGTCGGTGAGGCCAAGGCCGAAGAGGTCATACGGCCGATGAAAACCGTTGGCGTCATGATCGGGCAGAAGATCCAGGAACTTTCTTTCGATAAACTCACCACGGTGGAAATGGCGAAAGCAATTGCCGGCGGTGCCGCGACTAAAGACTGGGCGGCGGTTGAGACTGTTCTCTCTGGTGATAAGAGTGAAGAGGCCTTCACTCAACTCTGGAAGGGTGAGCGTAAATCGGCGGCCTTAGTGCCGCTCGAACAGCTCGCGCACTATTGGGGCGTGCCGGAATTGGCGGGAGCGAGCATTCGCCCTCTACAAAGTGGATTTCAGGATGCGCGTAAAGGTCTCTGGACCGGTCGCTGGGATCTTCTCTTTGAAGACCTGATAGCCAACCTCAGATTCGAAAACCGATTAAAAATCGTGACCCGTGCGCAGGTCATGGCTGCAAAGTTTGAAGATAAGGTCTGGACCGTCTCGAGCACCAACGGGACCTTTCAGAGTCCGCGTATGCTCGTGGCGCAAAGTCCCTGGGAAGCCATTCTCTGGCTACCGAAAGACCTCTGGCCCTCGCGCTTGATTAACATTGCGAGCAAGACCAAGCCGGTCAGCCTTGTGATGCTGTCCGAATTGAATCCCTTCGAAGGATTGCCTGATCTTCTCTTCGTCACGGCGGAAGATGTGCAGGTCCTCGCCCTGCCCGGACAGATTTGTTTCCAAGCGCCTTTAAACTATGAACTTACTGTCCAGGCACCAGCTGTGGGCAAGACGATCAAGCGCCTGAAGAGAGCGCGTAAGAAGCTCGCACAGATTTATCCCGAGATGGGTCCCGAAGGAGCTGAGCATCTCGGGCTCTTGTCGGTAGGCTGGACGCACAGCATTCACCCACCTGAATATAAGTGGTTTGAAAAGCTTGATGCCAACCATGTGCAGAAAAAACATCTAGGATTTGCAGGGGATTCCATCGGTGCCGAAGGCTCTGGTGATCTCAATCTTATGACGTCTGTGCGCGATGCCTGTGCGGCTTTGCTCGCCTAGTCGAAATTGGGGTTCTGCATAGAAAATTGGCTGATCCCCGGGCTTGTCAGTTCCATTCCTCTGGTCTATAGTTCGGCGCAAGAACCCTTCTTTTTCTCCTTTTTAAAAGGTGACTCCGATGACTGCGCGACTGATCGATGGTACGGCCATAGCCCGCTCCCTCAAAGAGAGCATACAGCAACGCATCACCGAGCATATGGCCCAAGGCCTGCGTGCTCCCTGTCTCGCAGTCGTTCTGGTCGGCGGTGATCCGGCGTCGGAGATTTATGTTGGGCATAAGAAGAAGGCCTGCGCAGCGGTTGGAATCAAAAGCCACGCACTGCATTTGCCGGAAAATATTTCGCAGGACGCTCTCGCGGAAGAATTGACCAAGCTCAACTCCGATAATGAGATCGACGGCATTCTCCTTCAGCTTCCACTCCCGAAGCATCTCGACAGTCGCGCAGCGATTGACCTTATATCCCCAGAAAAAGATGTCGATGGTCTCACGCCTTTCAACCAGGGACTGATTCCTTGGAAGAGACGCGGCATGATTCCCTGTACCCCAAGCGGTGTGATGGAATTGATTCGCACGACTGGTGTGGATCTTCGTGGTGCGCGTGCGGTTGTGATCGGCCGCAGTGTTTTGGTTGGTGCTCCTCTTGCTTCGCTGCTTGGTCACAAAGGGGCGACAGTTACTTCTCTCAATTCATCGACCGTGTCTCCAGCCGAGCATTGCCGTCAGGCGGATGTTCTCGTGGCTGCAGCAGGGGCGAAGCGTTTGGTCAAAGGCTCTTGGGTTAAACCAGGCGCAGTGGTGATCGACGTCGGTATGCATCGCGATCAGGGCAAACTCTGTGGTGATGTGGATTTTGATGAAGTGAGTAAGGTTGCGAGCTGGATTACACCAGTGCCTGGCGGCGTGGGCCCGATGACGATTGCTTATCTTCTGAGTAACTGCCTCGAGGCTTTTGAAAAGTCGCACGGCATCTTTAAAGGCAGCGTTCAACTCTAAGGGTTGGAGACGAGATTACAAAAAAAGCGAAGACCGATGAGGTCTTCGCTTTTTTGTTTGTCGAGTGAGATTGGATCAGTGGCTGCCTTTAGCCTTATTGTCGGCTTGAATCTCAAAAGCGTCGTCGAGGCTATTCTCGCCTTTACGAGTCTCAACCCATTTCCCGCTCGAATTAAAGTAGCCTTCCGCAGTCGCTTTTCTCGCTGGCAGTCCTGCTTTCACGCGAGCAACACCAAGTTTCATCTCGCACTGTTCGGCTTGGGTCTTCAGAACCTTGGTCATGGCACGAATGGATTTTTCGTAAGAACGGGCGTTTTTCAATCGTTC
>SEDW01000621.1 GCA_004193325.1 Pseudomonadota bacterium
CGGCAGGACCAAGGCCTCTGGTGGCGAGGACGAAGATCTCGATAATTATGAACAAGCTCTCGTTGCGATGCGTGCTCAGGAACCTACGACACGCTTTGCACATGGCATTTAACCGCTAATCTTTGGTCTGCAATTTGCAAGACTGCTAATGACAAACATTGAAGGGGAAAGTCATGACCAAGCAAAAAGACAAAGACGCCAAAGAGAATCATAATAACAATCACGGTAAAGAAAACTCAGGCGGCGAGCCCAGCAAACATGCTCAGGCGCTGCATGCAGATGCGGTAGAAGATCAGCAGCATGACATCGATATCGGCGAAGGCCATGACCACAAAAAGGGTAATATCGGCCCATCTGGCCAAGGTTCGCATCGTGGACGCGAAAGATCGAACGCTCAAAGCAAAGCGTCGGGTCGTCCCAACATCTCGGGTGGAATGCATGCCTCACATTGAGGGCGCAGACTGAGAAGTAAGTATTTATGTTTCGTAGTTTGAAAAGGTCTTTCTTTGGGGGAAGACCTGGGAATGGAAAAGAAAAGTCGAAGTCTAACGGACTTCGACTTTTTTTATCGGCAGATCGGGGGACATGGGAAATCAGTGCACAGCATGGGCAAGTGCCAGATCCATTGAGAGTGATTGAGATTCGACACTGCGAGGACTTTCAAAAACGGAACGATAATAACATTTGATAGAGTGAGTTCGACAGAAGTTCACAAAACCCTGATGATACCAGCGGCTCTTCACTGCCATTTCAAAGTTTTTTTCCGACTCGTCCCTATCGATACGATCCTTTTCCTCGAGTCGATCTTCGTCAGCCTTGATCGAAAAATGCGAACCTAACGATTCCGTCATGTCCGGAGCATCTTCTCCTGAAGTCTCCGCTTCGCTGAGAATTATAGCCTTCAGGTCGCGCCTTCTCTCAATATCTTTGGCATGATCAGCAAGTATCGTTCTCACAATACGAATCGCGTTTGGTGTCTCTCGTAACCAGCCGAGGAGACTCAAACTGCCGAAGGCTTCGTCACCTTTTTCGGTCAGTGCAATACGAAAGCGTACTCCACCCGATGCATGAATGATTGTCTCCTTGCCCTGACGATAGTACACGAGATCACAGTTCTGTTGGCCCTTGTACCAGAAGCGCCCTGACTTGAGTTGCTGGTCCATGAGTATAGTATCGACAGTGGCAATAATTTTTGAAGCAACAGCCGTTTTTAAGGCGAGCGTCGTCATATCTAATTCCCTCAGATATAGATGGAAAGATCGTCAATGATCTCAGAACAAATTTTTTTAAAAAAACTTACGCACGAATAGATGCAGTGGCTGTCGGTAGACGAGCAATAAATAGATGGGTTCTAACTCATTAAATGAAGCGGAGGAGGCCTTCCTTCGACTCCCCAAAACTACCAAAATCACGTCCGATTTTCAATCAAAACGTATGGTATTTTCCGCTTTATTTATGGTGTCGAAAAATACTAAGGCGACTTAGCAGATGCTTGGAATTACGCTACTTGACAAGGTGATATCTGAACTTAAATTCTGCATCAAAATGAACGAAGTGAGGCAACGACGATGGCGATCAAGAGAAGCGAAGAGAGTCGAAACGTTCCTATTAAAATATGGACCGATGAAGTGGAAGAGTCGGCATTGAAGCAACTCAAAAACACCGCATCCTTGCCCTTTGTTTTTAAACATGTTGCAGCGATGCCTGACGTGCATCTTGGCTATGGAGCAACCGTTGGTTCTGTCGTCGCAACCAAAGGCGCAATTGTACCCGCATGCGTGGGAGTGGATATCGGCTGCGGCATGAGCGCGATTCATCTCGAAGGCATTCGTGCCTCGGATCTCACAGGGAAGCTTCCGCGTCTGCGTCAGGCAATTGAGAAGGCTGTTCCTGTGGGCATGAGTGTTCACAAAGATCAGGATGGTGTGCGGGCGTCCAAATCAAAGATCTGGGATCCCGTTCTCGAGGAGATGAAACGAGTGGAAGCGCGATCGAAAGGTCCTCTTCGAAACGGCTTTAAAAAAGTGCTGTCGCAGCTCGGAACCCTAGGTGGCGGTAATCACTTCATCGAAGTCTGTGTGGGAAGAAAACCTGAATCGCCACTGAGCGATGATCCTGAAGTCTGGCTCATGCTGCACTCGGGCTCGCGAGGCATTGGCAATCTCATCGGCCAGCACTACATTCAGACCGCAAAGAACGAGATGATCGATGTCTTAATAAAACTCGATGATCCCGATCTTGCTTATTTTCTGGAAGGGACGCAGTCTTTCCAGGATTATCTCTTTGATATGCGCTGGGCTCAGAGTTTCGCTTATGCCAATCGGCGGGCGATGGAGGAATTGGCCCTGAGAGCGATCTATTCGACACTCGCCATAGCCAGGCCCAAAACGTTGCATACGATCGATTGTCACCACAATTACGTGGCCGACGAGGTTCACTTCGGTGAGCAGGTGCTCGTGACGAGAAAGGGTGCGGTGCGGGCGGGCCTTGGTGAGCTCGGAATTATTCCCGGTAGCATGGGCGCGCGGAGTTTTATCGTTGAAGGCCTCGGCAACGCGGATTCCTTTTCCTCCTGTTCGCATGGAGCTGGGCGAAAGATGAGCCG
>SEDW01000622.1 GCA_004193325.1 Pseudomonadota bacterium
CCCTGGAGGCCAGCTTCGCTTGCTTGGCGAGCGTCGTCCTGGATCTTCGCCGCAACATCTTTCGATGCGAGGCATTCTTTAATCTGAGTATCGTTCAAGCCGCCGAACTCTTTGGACCAGGCGGTGAGGCTCGTTTCGCTGATATTCGACTGGTTGTCGAAGAGTTGGTTTTGCATAGCCCAGAACTTACCGTTGGCGCCAGCGCAGCGTGCGAGCTTAGCGGCGTTACAGGCGTGAGCGTGCATCTTGGTCTGGACCGCAGTGTTGCAGCTCGAGTCGAGCGGGAAGTTTTTGAAGACGATGAGAATTTTGTCGCCGAATTCCTCGGAGAGTTTGCGCATCGTTTTAGAAGCGTTGGCGCAAGCCGGGCATTGGAAGTCTACGAATTCAACGATCTTCACTTTAGCGTCGGGAGATCCTTTGTGGAAGTCTTCGCCGAGGCCGCTGTAGGCGTTGAGATCGATCGTAACGGATGGAGAGAGGTCTGGCGAAAGAAGAGCCAGTGCTCCGCTGCTGGGCGACTTGCTTTGGGCGTCGATGGCGTCACGGATGGCTTCGAGTTCTTCACCGGCTTTAGGATTGTCGAGCGTGAGGTTCGAGGGCGCGCGTGGCTTGATGATCTGGTAGCCGGCGATCGCAACGGCAAGAGCGATGATTGCATACCAGGCGCCGTTCGTTGTGGATTTGAATGAGATGGGTTTCGGTATTGCTTCGCGGCTGAAGAAGAGGATCACACCCTGCACGATCGTGATGAGGTAGATGCCCACACAGGTCGGACAGATTTTGCCGATGATGAATTCTGAGATACCGAAGAGAGTGATGGATGTGAGAACACCAATCACGACGAGCGCGGCGTAGGCCTGGAGAGCGTCCTTGCGGAGGCTTTCTTTCGCGCGAGCTGTGATGAGGAGGGCGACGAGGCCGAGGAAGTAGCCGATGCCGTAGACGCCCATGGGGTTCTTCCATGGATCTTCGGCGAATTTGCTGTTGGCGATGTCGTCACAGGAGAAGGTGTCATTAATATTACATGAGAAACTCGTGTGACCGAGTTGCTTGAGTTCGAGATGGTGAAAGAGCGAATAAAAGCTTAGGCCTAGGCCAACGAGTGCGAATATGGTGCCGAGCAGTACAAGGTTTCTAAGTTTTTCGTCGCGCTGATTCATTAAACCCTCTCAGTTTTACGTTCAAGAGGCTTTCATCGTAGAAGAGTGGGCGAAAAGTGGCAAGATCGATAGATGTGTTGTGTGGCTGGAATGGCGTGGTTTGAGGGTGTGGAGTGAAAAAAAGAAAGTTTGTTGACAGGTTTTTGTCAATCCTGCATAAATCGTCCTTACCGCTTTTTCACGAAAGTGGTTCAAGTGGGGTTTTAGCTCAGTTGGTAGAGCGCTTGCATGGCATGCAAGAGGTCACCGGTTCGACTCCGGTAAGCTCCACCAAAAAATTCTCGGTCCTGCGAAGCAGAGACCGGGAATTTTTTTGTCCACTATCCACTATCAAATTTCTAATACCTAATATCCAGTAACTTAGAATTTGTCATGACAATTTGTATTCACAAAAGGAAGATAGTAGAGAGTAGAAATTTGATAGTTGATAGTAGACCTCGACTTTCGCTGCGCGGCGCTTGGTTGCTTGGTTGGTTGAGTTTATGTCTTTGGCTAAAACATGAGTGTCTCGTTATTTTGGTCTTTTTAGGAAAGCCAAATGCCATTCAAATTCGAAGAACTCATCGTCTACCGCACTGCTTTAAAATGGGTAGCCCTGTCCAACAAACTCACTTTTACTCCTAAATTTCATCTCAGGAAAACGATCTTAGATCAGCTCGGACGCGCGTCATTGTCAATCCCACTCAACATCGCCGAAGGCAACGGCCGCTTCCACGACGCAGAGAGAAGACAATATTTCCGAATAGCCCGCGGCTCCATCTTCGAATGCGTCGCCATTATCCAGGTTCTTAAGAGTATCGGTGAACTCCCCGAACCCCACTTTTCCGAATGTTATTCTTGCTTGGAACAACTGTCCAAGATGATGGCTGGGTTGATCAAATCGGTGGAATAACTTGTGCCAGGCTTAAGTAAAAAAATTGGTTCAAACCCAATCCCACAATATGCACGCAAATCGCCACCTTCTTCTTCAAAGAAAAAAGTGGTGATTAGAATCAATCCTGTGCAATCGGAACAAAACTCTCTACAGCATCAAAGCTTAAAAAACGTAACATCCGCAGCAACCGAGCCCCAACGCAAAATCTCTGGCGCGTTGCCATTCGGATTCAAGCCGCGATCATAACTAATCTTGCCTTCGACCACGGCGACCGGGTGGGACGTCGCATTCAGGTCCTCAACATTCCCAGTATTCTCCTCAGTGCCGGCATCGAAATTTTTGGCATCAATGCCAAGGCCTTTGCTCGTGAAGCTGCTCAATGGCACATTACGCGCAGCGATGAACGAATCATTACTCTTACCGATCATGGCCACTACAGTGACTAGCGCACCGCTGTCGACAACCGACTGCTGCGCGTCTACCAAAACATCCCTAGCTTCGCCCGCATTCAAAGGCATTCCCGCAACCTTAGATACGGAAATAATATCGTTATTCGCAGCAAGTTC
>SEDW01000623.1 GCA_004193325.1 Pseudomonadota bacterium
TGAGATAATGACTCTACCTCCAGCAAGGAAGAGTTATGCACCTGGGCCTCGTCTTGAGTCTTCTCACCCTCAGTCTCATCGTCAATCAGAGTTGTAAATCCGTTTCAAAATCCGAGCCCTCGGACGTCAGTGCTATGGGAGCCGACGCAGACGTCGAAACCTTTGCGATGCTTGGCGGCAAACGCATAGACGCGGCCTATCACAAAGTAGAAGCCGCTCTCGCTACGATGCCGAAGGAATTCAAGCTCGACGAAGCTCTAGCTGTCAGTAACGATTTGATCGAGCTGCGGGATTATCTCGAGATCTTTGTGCACATCTTCCCCATCAAAGCTGACGAAGATCAACTCATTAAGATTCACGAGCAATTGAACAAGGGCATCGGCCTTCTCTCGGACTTTGCCAAACTGCATGATGCGGACAAGATTAAAGCAGCCCGCCCCGCAATTTTAAGTTTTGCAGGCCAAATGTCTGGCGGCGATCAAAAAAAGGAAATGTCGGAATACCTCGAGTCGATCAATCGTCTTCACGCGACTCGTCGTAGCATTCCCGTGCTCAATGCCACCTGTTGGGCCAAAGTTGATTTTATTCCTAGACTCAGCTCACCGGCCGAAGCAGAACTACATGACTTTATGAAAGCACTCCTACGGGCGACACGCTCCGAGGCCACGGAGGCGTTGAAGCTAGAGGAAATCACTGCTGTAGAACAAAGAACCACGTTTCAAAGCACTCGAAACAAGGCCCGGCATGTACTCATGCTCCAAAGCCGATTCCCCGATCTTGTCAAAAATGACGAAGATCTCCGCAAGAGCCTGAGCACTCTGAAAGATTTAAGCACACGCTATGAAGCCATCAATGATCTCTTTCTCGAACGCGACCTGCTCCTTGCCGAAGCAAAGAGCAGTTCTATTCTCGATCGAAAAATTATGAAGGATTGGTCTGAGACGAAGGCTTGGCAGATAGGCTCAGGAAGTTTTTAAATCACGAAATTTTTTGCAGATCGCTGGCACGATTTTCGGGAAGACTGAGAGTCTGGAGAATAAGGGTACGGAGCTCTTCCGGCGTTCCTGCCAATTGCGAGGCACCGAGTGCAACGGCCTCGGCAGGCATTCCAAATACGACTGAAGACTTCGCATCCTGAGTACAGGTCATCGCTCCGCTTTTTCGCAGCTCCAGCATTCCTGAAGCCCCATCCTTACCCATCCCAGTCATCAGACAAACGAGAACTCTCTCACAATGCTCGCCCCTCGCCGCGGACTCAAAGAGATAATCGACCGACGGCCTGACGCTGTGACGCGCGGGATCCGAACTGATCGCGATAAAATAGCTATGAGAATGACGGCGAACACCAATGTGATAATCGCCCCATGACATATAAAGATGATTACGCTTGAGCAGTCCGCTCTCGTTTGGGTTTCCGACTTTAAGCTTGGCTGCCGCCGCCAACCGCTGGGCAAAGGAATGCGCAAAAGCATGCGCGATGTGTTGCACCACGACGATGGGAGGACAGTCTTCCGGCATATCCTTTAAGAGGCGTTCCAAGGCATCGGTACCGCCCGTGCTGGCACCGACCAGAATAAGATTTGGTCGCTCCAGATGAAGCTGCTGAGTTTGAAAGCTTACGCCAGACGCTGCTTTTTTGATTGTCAGTGACGAGGGGACTTGCTTGTTCAACTCTTTCGGACTGATGACCTTGCTTTCGAATGCCTTCGGAGCCGCAGCCGTAGTCCGTTCAGCCTGACGGTAGCAGCTATTACCGAGACCCTCGAGACTGTAAGCCTTGGCATCGATCCCTTCACTATGCCCGAGGACCAGCATCCCACCCGGGTTGAGACGTTTAATCAGAGAATGAATAATCGACTGGACCTGGTCAGGCTTAAAATAAATCAAAACATTCCGGCAGAAGATAACCTGAAATTTTAAAAATGCGGATTCATTGGTCATCGTCAGGGACCGGGCTTTGAAAGCCGTTCGATCTCGAATGCACTTATCGAGCGTAAACAATCCCTTGGTCTTTCCTGAGCCCAGCAGCAGGAGGGACTGGAAAGGAGCAGGAATTGTCGTAAGAGAGGCCTCAGCATAAACCGCGCGATTCGCGGTCGCCACGCTTACAGGATCCACATCCCAGCCTTCGATGCGATACTCGAAGCCCTGATGTTCGGCCCGAATCCTCTCGAGGACAAGGCCGATGCTGAAAGCTTCCTCACCAGTCGAACATCCCGCTGACAAAACGGTAAACGGTGCTGAACGAAGATTGGGATTCCGGGCATAGTCGGTTGCATGCGTCTTCAAGCGATCGAGATGCACCGACTCACGAAACCAGGATGTGTGATGGATGGTCAACGCGGAAACAAGCTGGCCGAGCTCACTCGCGCTCGATGCCACCCGATTGAGATAGGAATTAAAATCGGCTGTTCCTGAGGCCGCCATGCGTCTCAGGACATTGACGATGCAGCTCTCTAGACGTGCCTCCGACTCCGGCTTTGAGCCTGTGAGGCGAAGGGCAAGATCAGCAATTGTCGATCGTTCATGAGCTTTGATCTCGGGACGCAGACTGTTTGGCATCAGGCTGCTCCTAAGAGAGCGAGAGACTTCGCAAGAAC
>SEDW01000624.1 GCA_004193325.1 Pseudomonadota bacterium
GCTTTTGCTACCGCCTATATCATCAAGAGCCCCGACCTCCTTTGGGTTGAGACAACTTATCAGGTGACTGGTGTCGGAAAAATTCATGTCGATACCCCACTCAACACCTCACTCAGCTATGGCGTTGGTGTTCGAACTTCGGCCAAAGAAGTGCTGGCAACCTGGGTCGTGCCACCAAGCGAATCAGGACTCGATCTCGTGACCAACGGTAGCTTTGAAAATTATACTCAAGGAGGCGTTGGATCTTTCTTTCCTGAGATCTTTCGAGATGGCGACTGGCAGGCCAGCCTTCGAAATACAAACCCGGCACAAAACGAATGTCCTAAACCTTACCTCGAAATACAAGCCTCAGATCCCGCTCAAGCGAGCGCTTCCGATGGGAACTATATGATGGATACCAATTCCGGCTGTGTCATCAACAATACTATAGCGTCTAATCCCGTTATTGTTTGGCAAGAGATGAAATCCAAAAACGGCCATCTTTACGAATTTATGATCGACGCACGTAAAAATCCGTACTCAACTCGAAACGTCTTAGGGATTAACTACGCAGGCAAAGGAGTCAAGGCTCTTGAGCTCAAAGGGAACGGTATTGGCCAATGGGAAGCGGATCTGAAATTTTTAGTTGCGGCCGATCGTGATGGCGGCAAAATCGAATTTTTGGATCTAGAGCCAAACCCTGATGGGCGCGGTGCTCTGATCGACAACGTTCGTTTCTATGATCTGGGAATGCCGCCGCAGTAAGTGTAAGTATGTGAGCGACGGCAGGCCGCTTAAGCCTGCCCACCAAGCGTCAGGAGCCGAACGCCTTCCAAAACCAGATCGGTTCGAAATTCTCCCGGAATAAACCGACTCAAGATCTCGCCATCACCACCCGTGAACAAGACTCGCGGAGCCTCACCCTTCTCGGTCATCTGACGAATCAGATATTCGATCAAAGCCACCGACTCATGAATCAGTCCCGAAATCATCGCACCCTTTGTATCATGCCCAAACAGGGGCAGATCATCCGGAATTTTTTCTTCGTAAATCTTCAGAAGTGGCAAACGATCGGTACGCAGATGAAGGGAATTCAGTTTGGTCTGAAGACCTGGAAGAATGTAGCCGCCGAGGTATTGGCCTTTGGCACTCAGGGCTTCAACCGTAATGCAGGTACCGGCACTGATCACGAGAACAGGCGAATCCCGAAACTGATGGCGAGCCGCCTCGGACAGTGCAACGCGGTCGATTCCCAATTGAGCAAAGTGATACTGGGAAAAGTCGGTTCGGAGATTTCGCTTCGGCAGAGCGACAAGGTAGATCTGGTGCGGCGACAGCAGCTCCTGAAGCTTTTCCCAAGGTCGTGAGGCTACAGTGATCCCGTGCATGACCCAAGGCATCGGCAGCTGAAGATTGCGGATAAATTCGTTCAGTTTTTCAGGATGGTCGGCATCACGAATATCGATTTTGAGAATGCGGGCTTCGCTTTTTCGAGCGTCCGCATAATAGGCGATTTTACAGAGACTGTTGCCGATGTCAGCGACGAGCAGCGGCATCGCCTCTTGGAGCTGATAAACCCAGCGGTAACCGTGTGACACGGAATTGATCGTCTGACTCGTTTTGTGATCTAGACTTTGCAGTACCAAAGCCCCATCAGCCGTCACTGCCTTCAGTTGCTCGAAGTCACCCTTCTCCCCTCGCCAGAGCTGTCCAGCTTCGAGAGCGTAGGCTTCGTAGGTTTTGAGCCAATCCTTTTCCGAAAGACGCTTTTCCAGAAAAGCACAGAGCTCTTCCCCAATCTTGATCGCATCGAGATCCGTCTCACCAGTGATACTGCTGATCGAACTGCTCTCCTGCTCTTCAACCGCCGGCGCTTGATGGAGGTTGATACCGATTCCAATAAGAACCGGACCCCAATCGTTGCCGTGAAGACGACTCTCGCAAAGAATTCCTGCAAGCTTCTGCCCCGCAAAGAGCAAATCGTTTGGCCATTTGATAGTGGGACGAATCGAAAACCGCTGATGAAGAAAAGCAGCCGTCTGAGCCGCCACCCAAAGTGGAAGACTGCCTCGATTGGATGGTACAGGGTGCATGTCAGGCGGTAAAACAAGGGTAAAGTAGAGACCACCAAGCGGGCTTTCCCATGATTTGCCAGAGCGGCCACGTCCGCTCGTCTGCGCTTTGGCAATGACGGCAAAGGGCAAAGCTTCGCTACCCGCATCGAGCTGCCGGGTAGCATAGGTAGAGGTGGAGTCGAGGCTATCGAAAGCCAGAATCTTCATATATCGAAAAGGAGTGAAAGATCCGACCAACGCGCTGCGGTGATGATCGAACTTGTCGAGATGAAGTTTACGCCCGTCTCAGCGATCGCGCGCACATTGTGCAAACGCACATTGCCGGACGCTTCGATGATGGCCTTACCGTTGACGACTTTCATCGCTTCTTTCATCTCATCGACCGACATATTGTCGAACATGATGATGTCAGCACCGGCAGCCAAAGCTTCTTTCACTTCAGCGATG
The DNA here is from genome assembly GCA_004193325.1 of Pseudomonadota bacterium. Taxonomy (GTDB): domain Bacteria; phylum Bdellovibrionota_B; class Oligoflexia; order Oligoflexales; family Oligoflexaceae; genus Oligoflexus. The sequence continues at coordinate 2,502 of SEDW01000624.1, forward strand.
TTGGTCGTCTCGACTTCGATCTTGATCGTCGGCGGCAAGCCTTCCTGCAAACGGTTGACCGCTGCGGTGATGCTGCCTGCTGCACGAATATGATTT
>SEDW01000625.1 GCA_004193325.1 Pseudomonadota bacterium
TATCTCACGTTCGCGAACACAGCGGCTCCAGATGCCACGTTGCTCCAGCTCCTTATCGCGCTTGGAGTCGGCCTGGTGCTTATCGTTCCGAGTCTTGGACTCCTTATCTGGATCTTTAAATTCAAGGAGAAGAGTAAAGAGATTTAGGGGAATTTTATGCATTTCGTCGATTCCTCGAGTCATCGGCGTTAAAATCTTTTATGTAGGATGTTTACCGTCATCGAAGGTTTTATGAAAACTATCCCCAGCGTGAGTCTGAAGCATTTGTGGAGCCTCGGTCTTGGCTTCAGCATACTCGCGGCGCTGGGGCTCGGGGCCGGCATTGTTGCCATTGATAGCCAGAAGGCATCCGCCGATATTAAGGCGTTGCAGAATCAGAAAGACAAAGCCGAGAGAGTCGCTGGCCAGGTGCGGAATTTTCTGCTTTCCGCGACGCAAATCGCCTATTCCGAGCGATCTTTCATCGAACGTTATCGTGGCCAGACCAAAGCCGACATCGAAGCCTATCTCGATCAGTTTTTGGAAAGTGGACCCGAAAATCTCATTTACGGGACCGGCGTCTGGTATGAGCCGCATCAATTTCTTAGCGACGAACAGTATTTTGGACCCTATGTTCATCGAGGGGAAAAGCCTGGTAGCCGGGTGTTGACCTATGAATGGAATACGGCCGACTACGATTATCCGAGTCATGACTGGTATCAGATGGCCGAAGGCGCCGCTTATCAGCCGGTTTTTTCTGAGCCCTACCTGGATCGTGGGCTCGTCTACATGACGCTCGGATTAGGCTTCAGGAATAGGAGCACAGGCCGTTTCCGAGGTGTGATCTCGGTTGGCATGAGCATGCCCCAGCTCCAAACGATCATCGAGAAGGTCAATCAGAACGTCGATGACACGACGTACATCGTCGGGCGATCGAATCAGATCATCGCTCATCCGCATGCCAAAGAACTCATCATCGGCGCTCAAAAAAACGGTGAGCGTGATGTGCGCAGCATTCTCGATACGTCCGTCGAGGATGGAATTGCCGCGATTGAATCGCCAGTCATTCACAAGGAAAAAATCGAGGAAAGTGGCTGGCAGGTGGTTGTAGTCAGTCCCTTCACCTCGCTCTACACGGATTTTCTTCAGTTCCGCTCGATCGTGATCAATCTCATCGTGGCTTATCTCATCATCCTTCTCATGATGTATCGCCTCATCGTTTATTTTCGCAGGCGGATGGAGAAACTCGAGCGGGACCAACGTCTTAAGACCGCTTCAGTGCCAGCTGAAATGCTTTCGGCACTCGATCGGGCACCGGTCGCGATCTTTCGGGCCGATAGTCAGGGGCGAATTGAAAAGGGCTACACTCTGGCCACTTATCAGATTTTGGGCCGGATGCAAGGCGATGAACTCAGCCAATTTAAAGTCTGGGATCTTCTTGATCTCAAGGGACAGATACGAACTGACTTTCAATCCGCTTTTCAAAAGATTTTTGATGAACCCTATTTGGCTGACGAACACATGAGTTCGATCAAACGCCAAATCAAGGTCAAAGCCAAATTGCTTGACCTGCGCTGCTTCTCTATCAAAGAACATGGTCAAATCGAATCTCTTCTCTTCCTTCTCGAGTCGATTCCTCTTCTTTAAGTGTTGCCTTGGCGGGCTTTCTGCGACAAAAATGTCGAATTCAGCAATGGCCGGGCTGAGGAAGCCCGTGATAAACTCGAGCGATAGCTTTCAATCTTCATTTCTGCTAGAAGAAAGCTAGGTCTATCCCGCAAAAGTGAGCGGAAAGACCGCGCTCCCCGCCTTGAGTGATGCTCAGGCCCATGGGGCAGCTCGTGCACTAACTTCGTGATAAGCTTATCGCTGAGTTTTCGCATATCACGTTGGACAAAGGTAGATATGACATTGACTGATCAAAAATCGCTGAAAGATGCCGAAAACTCCGACTCATCGACTCCCGATTCTTCACAAGGCCGTGATGCAAGAGATCGACCTGAGAGGGAAGGCTATCAACATCAGCATTCAGGTCATGGACAAGGTCCTGGGCCGGGTCAGCATTTTGATCGACGCCGTAAATCGGCCAACGCTCCTGCCAAAGGTCGCACCAAGCATCTTACAGCGGCTTTGGAAAACGGCAGCTACATCGCTTTCGATATCGAAACGACTGGCGGCAATCCCGAGAAGAACGGCATCACGGAAATCTTCGCCCTTCGGTATCGCGATGGGCAAATCCACGATACATTTTATTCGATGGTGAATCCCGGGGTTTCTATTCCCCCGATCGTTCGCCGTATGACCGGTATCACTGACAAGATGGTCCGTGATGCTCCTCCGATTCGGGCGATCATGCCCGATTTTATCAAATTCATTGCAGACGATGTTCTCGTGAGTCACAACACGATTGGCGATATGAAGTTTCTTCGCTACTTCGCTGACGTGGAATGTTCCCATGAAATCGGCAACTATTATCTTTGCACTCATCTTCTCGTTGAGAAGCTGGCGCCCAACGCGCCGGATAAAAGCCTCAAGGGCCTCGCTGGATTCTTCAGTCTGCCGGGTGACGCAAGACTGCATCGCGCGGAAGCGGACGCTTATCTCACGCTTGAGCTCTTGCGGATGCCATCCGTTTCCAGGGTGATTTCGAGTCGGGAACGCGTTTGGGCTGGGGTGTAAAATCCGATGCTCTGAAACTTCTCCCCGAAAAAACCGGAGTCTTCTACCTCTACGATTATAGCGGTCAAGTCACGTTTCTTTCGAGCGCACATAATCTCCTTCGTGAAGTGCGCCGTCTGCAAAAGTTGAATGCTTTGCCAAAACAACTTCTTCGATCGGTGCTCTCGAGCTGCGATTTGAAGTTCGAAGAGACGCCCACAGCCTTCGCCGCTTCGCTTCTCGAAGCCAAGATGCTGACGAAGCACAAAGTACGCTTCGATCCATCGAGTTGGCATCAGCGCACTGCTAACTTCATTTATCTCTGCAAAGATGGCGAAGAGTTCCGTCTCACCACAGGTCCCCTCGTCGAGGGCGTAACGGCTCTTCTAGGACCGATTCGTGGCGGCAAAGATGTGACTCTTCTCCTCGAGCATATATCCAACGCAGTAGGCCGCAAGGCCACGAAGAAGGGTCTCAAGCTCACGCCGGAAGAAG
>SEDW01000626.1 GCA_004193325.1 Pseudomonadota bacterium
CTGAGTTCGGCGTAGCTCTTGTAGCCAAGGAGTTTGGCCTGCTCGGTACGCAGTTCGAGGATTTTGTAGATGTTCGGATTATTGTCGAAATTGCCGCTCGAAGCGCGCGTGACGTAAGCTCGGTAGACAGCTTCGCGATGCTTTCGGTCCTCACAGTATTTCATGAAAGGAATGTAGCTCGGTGCATCGAGCGTGATGCTGAAAGGGCCGTTTTCAGGGGTGGACTTGGATTCCGGATGACGAGTCTGATAATTCGCCGACCACATTTCCAAATAATTGGCGGGAATACCTGCCAGCGATTTCACATCCGTCACCACGTGCTCAAACTCTTTGGTGGAGTCGAGAACGTTGTTTGAGAAGGTGGTCTGAATCTGAGAAAGATCCTGGGATATCTGATTGAATCGCTCCTGAGCCGGGCCCTCGAGTTCGATGCCGGAGAGCTTTGCTTGTAGAAGAGAGCTGTTGATGACCCTTTGGTTAGCGGACGGCAACTTGTCAAATCCAGGCGCATCATGAAGCGCCTTCAGCGCCTGGTAGATGGGCTTACTCTGAGAGAGGCGCAGGGAGAAGGTGATCATCTTCGGCATCGAGGCCTGATACGCCTCACGCAATGCAGGAGAGTTCTTCACACCGATGAGGTGCTGGATAGGACCCCAGGTACTGTGAATCTTGCGACGAATTTCTTCGAGGGGCAGTAGGAGCGTGTCCCATGTCTTGCCGGGATTTTGTTCCAACTTGGTCAGAAGGCTTTCGCATTCGGCGAGAACTGCATCGACCGCTGGCTGCGCGTCGCTTGCCTGAATGCGGTCAAAATGAGGTAAACCGTAGTTGCCTAGCAAAGGATTAGAGACTGTACTCATATATTTCCTCGTAGCTTGCGAGAGATTGAACCAAAGAAATGAGCATACCAAAGCGCGAGATCCCGTGCGAGTCTCGGCTTTGGAATTCTCTGAGATGAAAAGCAATTAAGAGAAGATCAGGCTTGGGCGGGAGTACGGGATCCAAAAATTGCAGTGCCTATTCGCACAAGGTTAGAGCCGGCTTCAAGAGCAATTCTTAGATCATTCGACATACCTAAAGAGAGCTGGCCCTCGCCAATGCGGGCGGCAGAACTCTTGAGATCAGCGTAAAGCCGAGGGACATCCGGGTATTCCGCATCGGAATAGCTATCAGGGGGAATCGCCATCAGACCACGAATTTTGAGTTCGGGCAGACTGCTCTCGATCTCTTGCACGAGCGCATCCACCTCAGAAAGGGGAATTCCACTTTTGGAATCCTCAGATCCGGCATTGACCTCGATCATGATTGGAAAGGGAATTTTGCCCAGTTCTTTGGCATTTCGGGCAATCTGTTTCGCATGTGGAGAATTTTGCTGTGTCTCTGCGCCAGCGTCATTTCTTGGGGTGTTTGCATCGCTTGGAATCCTCGTACCTTCTTTGGGCTTCAGCTCATCGGAGCCACTAGAGGTATCGCGTGAATCCGAAGCTGGTGCAAGCTCAGCTTGTGCTGCAGGAAACTGTGCGGTGGGCAGTGGGCCGGGTGCACGGTGTTGTGGGATTCTCCCCGCATTTACACCCTGACGTCCCAATGGAACGAAGGTGGTTTCCTGTTGAGCCTCATAGTGAGGGGCTTCGATATAGATATTTCCCTGGCTATCAATGCTGATGTTAACCTGCTGCATTGATTGGTTTTTGGTAGACGAAATATCGATCCCGTTGAGAAAGACGGAACGGGTCGTCGCAGCCGATGCGGATTGAGTCAGGATGAGGGAAAAACCGATCGAGAAAAGAGTTGAGGCTTTCATGAGAACTCCCAAAATTCTTTTTAATTCTCCCATAGATGTCTGGCTTGCCGTCTAATGGGAGCTTGCGTACCATACTATGATGGAAACGCAGTGGTCGTGGTCCCCTTATTCTACCACGCCGCGCTGCTTCGGAAGAGTCCCCACGCTGCTAGGAGATGCAATGCGTAGTATCGTCTCGAAGAAACAAGTCTGGACAGTTTTTGCCTCGTGCGTTTTAGGTCTTAATCTCGTTTCCTGCGCGAAAGATTTCGAGGGAACTTACAGCGATCCAAACGCCGTGGAAATCGTTGACGACAAATGGAGCGAAAGTGATGCTCACAAAGTCGCAAATTCGCTGATCAACCAGGTCTTGAGCAAACCATGGCTCACACAATTTGAAGCTGTGAAGAAACAAAAACCAATCGTCGTCGTCGATGAGATCGCGAACCGTACCGACGAACATATCGATACCAAAGCCATGACCGAAGCGATGACCGACGAGTTGATCAACGCTGGCAAAGTGCGTTTTGTCAATGCTGACAAACGTAAACAGATCCTCGAAGAAATCAAATATCAGAACTCAGGCACAACTGAAGCCAAGACTAAAAAGTCTATGGGCAAACAAATCGGTGCAGACTTTATGCTGAGCGGCGCGATCGCAAGCTCTGTCCACACACAGGGCGGCTTGAAGACTGTCACTTACCAGACGACCTTGACCATGACCGACCTCGAGACTGCAGAGATCGTCTGGAGCGGCAAAGAAGAGATTAAAAAACGTTTCAAAAGATCTTCTACCGGATGGTGATCTGTGCTTAGACGAACACTCGCGCTTGTCTGCTTAGCCCCTCTGAGCCTTTGGTTCGGGGGCTGTGCCTCTTATAACGACCAGGTCCGCGACATGGCATCGGCCTATCGCGTTGGCAATTACACGTTGGCGCTCGAGACTTTCGAGAAGTCGGACATCAAGACGAGTGATCGCAATCGACTCCTCTACTACCTTGAAAAAGGGACGATAGAGGATCGATTGAGCTCGCGGAAAGAGTCGCGCAGCCTCTGGATGAAGGCGGATAAACTCGCCGATGACCTCTTTACAACCAGCATTTCGAAGTCTGCGGCTTCGTTTATTTATAACGATTCCGCTGCGCCGTACGGCGGTGAAGACTACGAGAAAGTTGCGATTCACACGATGCTCGCTCACTCCTTTCTGAGTGACGGGATGCTCGATGAAGCGCGGGTGGAAGCCGCCAAGATCAATTCGAAATTGAATGAGATCAATGGCTTTTACGAGGACAACAAAAACAAATATAAAGACGATGCCTACGCTCGCTATCTCTCAGCCATGATCTGGGAATCAAATGGCGAAGCGGATTCGGCGATTGTCGATTATCGTGCCGCTCTAAAGATTTATGAAGGCGACTACTCAAAAATCTTTGATGTTTCGCCTCCAAATGATTTGGTGCGTGCTCTCTATCGGCTCTATCTACAGCGCAATCGTAAGGATGAAGCCAGCCGTCTCGCTGAGGCCTACAAGGGTTTGAATCTCAGCGATATGAAGAAGGACACGGCATCGATCGCGGTCATTCATGAAGTTGGAATCATCAACGAGAAGAAACAGCAGAGTTTTCTTTTACCCCTTGGTGAAGTGATCCGGATTTCATTCCCAGTGATCCGTAAGCAATCGGTCGCTGTTAGGCAGACGGGCTTTCGCTTGAACGAAGGACTCTTCAGCCCAGGCGAGCTCGCACAAAACTTCAATTCGATCGCTTATGAAAGTCTTGAAGATCGACGCCTGCG
>SEDW01000627.1 GCA_004193325.1 Pseudomonadota bacterium
TCCGTCGGCTTACGGATCTGACTGCCTGCTTTGGGGCTTTGGGAGAGGATTTGCCCTTTGGGTAAACCCGTTCCGCCCTTTTCTTCCGAAACCTTGGCGCTAAAGCCTCGCTTTAATCCATTGGCAAATCCGATCCGATTCACGTTCTGGCCTATGAGGTTTGGAACGTAGACTTCCTCTTGTATGTTTTCTCGAGTGATCGACTGATCTTTAGGATTCGAATCCATCGGTCGGGCCGGATGAGTCATCCTCTCGCTGTTAATTTTGCGAGGGCTTAGATCCGTTTGGGCCAAGGCTACAGAGGCCGCGCTCATATTTATCAGTAGACATGCGATTCTCTTTTTCATCCTCTTCCTCATTTTCAATCCAAAGCTCAGCCCAATCGTAACAAAGACTTTCAGCTCACGATATCCGGGCCTCATACTCTTTGTAACAGACGTCTACATGGGAGAATCATGAGAATGCCATTGTGCGGCCGATCCAAGTATGGTCTCATTAAAGTCTCCCCCACATGCATGATGGAATTACAGGATATAACATGAAGTTTTTCCAGTTTTATAGACCTTTGCTAACGATCGCTGCCGCAGCGCAGTTTATCGCTTTGGCCTCGTGTAAAACGACTAACTCCGGTCTGCAGTCTAGCGCTTCAAATCAGATTCAGGCCGATGCACCCGCCCCTGAAGCCGCCTGGGTACTCGTTCCGAATATTCAAAATATAGTGAGTCCAGCAGTGCTCGATCAGACCACTGATGCGAGCAATCCTGCGGCTCCGGTTCAAGTCTGTCTCTACTTTAACCGCGGAGTCGAGCCCAAGCCCTCGTCTAAGGATGCAGTTGAGCCAAACGTTTTTCAGTTCTGGCTCCAGCCGGGAGAATACTGCAGCGAAAAGGAAAAACCAGGCGAGGCGGGAAACCTCAATCAGTTCTTGGGTGCTAAAACTCTTGCTATCAAAACCGTGAGCGATGTCGCCTGGGTTCTTTATTTGGGTGACCGTGCAATCGGTGACGCTCTTGTGGATACCGGCACTGGATTGCCGCTGATTCAAAGTCTTTGCTCGGGCAAGACCTATGAGAAGGCCTGCCGTATCGTGGCAACGCCGCGATCGATCAAAATTGTCCCGGCTTCTTGAACAAGCCCAACGCTAAACTACAACTTCGTCAGGAAGCTAAGATATGCATCCTTTAATCAAGACTCTCATCGCCTCATCCATCCTTACTTCGTCTCCGGCTCTCTTCGCCCAAGGGCAGGCTGTCCCCATTCATATCTGTCTCAAGCCCGAGATGGTCGCGAATTCGAGGGGCAAGCAGGTTCTTCAGGAAATCGACAACGGCGACAAGATCAAAGGATATCTCTACCAAAGCACTAAGCCCGGACTTCGTTGCTCGCTCGTGCAAAATGCGGATTTTCCGGAAAAAGTGTATCCCGTGAGCCTCAAGATTCACGGTCAGAGTTCGCAGACCTACAATCAAAAGTCCTACACGCTTGAATTCTACGACAAGGATTACAAGTCACTTTCGAAAGACGAGCAGCTCAACTTCGCCGGCCTTCCCAAGGGCGAGAACTTTGTTCTGACCTCAAATTATGTCGACCGTTCCGATATGCGCAATCCGCTGGCTTTTAGCCTCGCCAAAGAATTCGGCGAAGGACGGCCGGATGCTGCAGGCAAGGGCGATTACTTTGGAACGATCTGGACCTTTGCTCAGGTGTCCATCAACATGGGCTATGAAGGCCTTTACACACTCTCGGCGCGAGTCGAGCGCGGGAAAGAACGTCTCGACATCGCCAAGGTTGATGAAGAGCATTACGAAGATTTCGACTGGATCGGCGAGATCTGTACCGGTGTGAAGGATGCCGATTATCATTCCAAGAAAAAGACTTTCATCAAATTTCGTTACCCGGAAACGAAGAGTCTTTTAAAGTTTGAAGATAAAACCAAGGCGGAAACCGCCAAGCAGGCCATGATTAATGACGTCGAAAAATTTGAGACCATGCTTTCCGGGTCTGGCTTTGCCGATCCGAAAACAGGCTATGCCGCATCGATCGATGTCCCAAACTTTATCGACTTCATCATCCTTCAGGAAGTGGCTAAGAACGTCGATGGCCTGCGCCGCAGCGTTTGGTTTCGCCATGTCGGTGGCAAGTTCGCCATGGGTCCGGTCTGGGACTTCGACGGCGCGTTTGGCAACCTGAACATGTACGGCATGAATTCAACCTCAGGCTGGCTCCTCGATTTCGGCCAGGACACCTGGTATTCCAAAGGCGGTCTTGAGCAGTTTCCAGCCGCGTTCTGGTTTCGCCGCCTGGTGCAAGACCCTGCCTTCGCTCATCAGCTTCGCTCGCGTTACTACGCCTATCGCATGCCCGGCGGAATTCTCACCGATGAGAATATCGATAAGTTGATCGGTAGTTTCAAAAAAGATATTGGCGATGCTGGAAAACGCAACGAGGAGCGCTGGGCTTATACGCACATCAATCCTTTGCATTCGCTTATCTTTAATGCGTCGCCCTTCGATCGCGGCTATGAGGATAACGTGGCCATACTTAGGACCTGGGTGAAGGAACGTTTGCGCTGGATGGATAAAAATATTCAG
>SEDW01000628.1 GCA_004193325.1 Pseudomonadota bacterium
CTGGTCGGCGCGACTGCGACCAATGATCTCCTGACCTTTGCAGCCGCGACCGGCGGCTCGACTTATGAGTGGTTTGACTCCAGCGGCACCTTACGAGGCGGAACTATACAGGCCGATGCAACGACACAGTCGGGCAGTAGTAACAGTACATTAAACGCCGGACTCTATCGAACGATCACAGTCACTGGGGATGCTGATCTCGTTGCATCTAACATCAAAACCGGCGTGAACATTTTAGGTGTAGCAGGCTCTGTGACTCCAACTCCTGCGGCTTGCTCCAGTGATGGTCAAAGCGCTTGCGTTGCTGGTGGAGGTTTCCCAGCGGTTGACAGCAGTATTTTGATTCCGGGCAATGTGAAGACTGGTGTGACCATCGCCGGCGTCCTCGGCAATTATCCATCGGCGACGAGTCCTCTGACAGGAGCATCGGCAACGGCAGATCTTCCGGCTTTTAGCAGCACAAGCGGAGGGACGGCCTACGAATGGTTCGATTCCACCGGCTCGAAATTAACAGGCAGTATTGAAGTCAATGCGGTGACCGCGTCGGGGGCAAGCAACATCGTCCTGAATAGTGGGCTTTACCGTCAGGTCACCGTCACAGGTGATCCCGATCTCGTCTCATCGAATATAGTATCCGGGATTAATATCCTCTCCGTCGCCGGATCAGTAACTGCAGAGTCTCACAGTCCATGTGCAAGCGATGCTAGTACCAACTGCGTTATCTTTGGAACGACGGGTAACTTTGGAGCGGACTGTACTGCGGACGGTCAGGTAGGTTGCACAACAACTTCCGCCTACAAATCCGTTCTTTCTACAGGTCTTGACAGCTGGAATATTCGATCGGGAGTATCCATCGGTGGCGTCGCCGGATCGCTCGCGTTTTATAAGGGTATGGCGAAGACCAGCACCTATGATCGAACAGGCAGCGGCTCAATGGTCGGCGCTGACATGTACGATACCATCAACGATTCGCCGAAGCCTTCCGATACCCCGGCCGGCTTTGTGACCAACATCGGAGCCAACTGGATCCGCGATCCGGCCTCTGATGGTGTCGGTGGTGGCGGCACGCCTAACGACGGTATTTGCAATGGAACTGAAGTTTGCGTTTATAAAGATCGAATAAGCGGCATCTTCTGGCTTCGGCACGAGTACACAGTCCGCACCTGGGACGCTGCGATCGCCTACTGCGAGGGTCTGACGACAGGCACCTATAGTGATTGGCGACTCCCAACGCAAAAAGAACTTCTGCAGGCCTATGTCGATGGCATTGCCTATAAGAACGCCGCGAGTGAACTCAATTTCGCCGACTTCAGCGTTTGGACGGCCACCACTGTGGAAAATGTTCAGAGCGATGCATTCCGAGTTCAACTATCGACTGGAATTCAAAACTATGAAAACAAGACCGGATCAAACTATCACTTTTGTATCCGTCCTTAGTCTTTAAGCTCACGACGCTTCAACTCAGTCACCGGCAAAAGCTGAAGACCAAGGGTATATATCCGGTCATGACTGTCTCGGGTGCCGTAGGCGTCACACTTTTCGAGGCAAAAGGTTTCCAACTCGCGGCAGAACTGTTCGTAGGATTCTTCTTTAAAGCTGAAGAGTATCGAGAAGAAATAGCGCTCAGCGACGTCCCTGTTGTGCAGCTGCTGGAGTCCGAGCTCTAAAACTTTTTGATGGAAGATGCGGATGCTCTCCGATTTACTATAGGCTTCGGTGCGGATCAATCCTCGCTCGGCGGCATAGTGTCCATTGGGTTGGGGACGAATCCAGCCGAGTCGTTCAAGCCTTTCGCAAGCATCCGTTAAATCCTCGATCGCCAAATCAAAGTTTTCGGCGGTTGGGAGATCTGCCTGAATCCCGCCAAGCAAACTGATCTTGAGCAAAAGTCCAAAGTCTTCGAGACTCAATTCGCCGAGAGTTGATCCTTCGCCTTTGAGCTCTTGAAAAGCATGTTTTTGCCTCATCGCTATGATTTTGGCCTCAGAACCAGAACGCTCCTTATCAACCATCGCTACAAAGTACTCCTGCTCATGCTCGGCAAGCGGAAGATTACTGGCTATTTCCTTAGCTTTCTCGAGAGACAGAGTTGTTTTTCGATTGAGAAGTCGGGAGACAAAACTCGGCGCCGTATCAATGTCACGGGCATAGGCGCGCAGGGAGTAGTTGCTGTTTCTAAGGCAACGTCTTTGCAGAACGGCGGATAAATAAGACCGGTAATCGGGCTGCTCAAAAATATTCACAGACATGGAAAGACTCCCTCGATGATGAGGGTGCTTGATAGTCCGTGAGGACTAGAGGGTCAAGGAGGAAGACGGGAGCTGAGAACGCTTGTTTTCGACTCAAAGGCTGAGAACGGAAAAATTTATTTCCAAAAATCATACCGGCCGTGAACACATTCGATCAAAACATCATCTTCAATCTGCTGGGTTGCAAGAAGACGATAGTCGTCACGCTCCATCAGATCCCTCGATGGATTCTCACCGCGATGAAGCTGACCGATGCGGTGCTTTGATCCCCCGAGAACTCCGGCCCTCACGAAGATATGGCAGGCATCGAGTTGATCCGCACGCATAAGCAGAGTCAAAAGCTGCGAGCCCCCTTCCACGAAGATCGATTGGAGCTCGTAGCCGTAACGCTCTTTGTGCTTGAGAGAAAGCCCGATGAAAAGCTTATCCCAATCCCCGAGCACGACGATGGGCAGATGCACGAGACGGTCCTGGTATTTCGCGAGCTTTTTGCCAGGGGCTTTTACAGAATGTCCTGTACACCAATAGACAATCGGTCCCTTTGGATCGGTGCTTTCGAAGAGCGCGGCGAGCACAGTGTCGCTCGCTGTTTCCAGACGGCCTTTGGGATCATAGATAATTTTGTGAGGATGCCTTGCATGGGGTGCTGCCGAATCGCGAGAGGTCAGCTT
>SEDW01000629.1:0-664 GCA_004193325.1 Pseudomonadota bacterium
GTAATTGCCGAAGTGAAGAGGCTCCGAGAGAACCGCAGCCTTGAGGTACCAGGGCAAAGCTCGTTCTTCTGTGACTTGACCAGTTCCGGCGTCGACGAGCACGAGTTCACTCAGATACTTGTTCCAGGATTCCGTACCATTCATCACAAAAATGTAATGCACGGGGGTCGAGTATTCCGTCCCGGGAAAAGTGATGAAACTCATTTCGCTGTCAGGCCTCACGGCCATGACTGCTTTCACTGCAACATCGAGCGAAACCGGGTTGGAGGACTCCGTCGCCTGACCATACTGTGCGGACAAAGATTTTAATTCGGTATATTGAAAGATCTGGAGGAGTTGTCCGGATATTCCGAGAAGAAAGCCCGAAACTCCCATCAGCATCATCCAGGAGAAGGTTGTGATGCCGATTAACTTGTGGATATCCGCAAAGGTCCAGGACCTCTTTCCTCTACGAATCGAGCCATAAGAAAGCTTAAGCGCGGTTGGTCCGTAGAGATAAAAGCCTGAGAGAAGCGAGGCGATAAAGAAGAGGCCTATCACGGCAACCAGGAGCTTTCCGTAAAACCCCAAAAGATATTCGCGATGCAATCTCAGAATGAAATCCCAAAAACCTTTGGTTTCACTCTTCTTGTCGACCATTCCCAAATGTCGGTCGAAGTAGACC
>SEDW01000629.1:683-3273 GCA_004193325.1 Pseudomonadota bacterium
CCGTAAAACCCCAAAAGATATTCGCGATGCAATCTCAGAATGAAATCCCAAAAACCTTTGGTTTCACTCTTCTTGTCGACCATTCCCAAATGTCGGTCGAAGTAGACCCGATTCGATCCACTAAATTTTTTAGAAGCGTTTACCCCCATTCGCACCGTGACCCGATCCGGATTCGTTTCATCAAAACTAAAGGCGACCGGATGATCATTTGGATAGCGAAGACGAGCCTGATCCAGCATGTCGTGAAGGCTCAACTCCTGCACGGTTTCGGCGATAGGCTCCGGTGAAGAAACCAGCCCCTCGAGTTCGTCTTTAAAGACGAGAAGGGAACCCGTGACGACGAGGACAAGGAGTGGAATGACGAGCGCAAGCCCGATCCATCTATGCCACCGATACAAGGTTCCGAAGAACTTCCCGCGCAGATTCATATGCTTCCTCAGCGAATTTCGAGACCATTGTATACCCGATAATAAGAATGATTATCAAGATCAAATCTTCGCCAATTGCTTTATTTTTCCGAGCGAAATCAGCATTCCGGGCTGCTCTAAGGCGAAGTGTTTTCTAAGAAAAAATGAGAAACGAAAAAAGAACAGCCGCCATAAAGGCTAAACTGTTCTTCTCTTGTTACGTCTTATTGGCCGAAAATCTATTCGATGTTTAAGGTGAGCTTCAATAACTCGAGGAGTTTACTGCGATCGATCGGTTTACTCAGGAAGTCAGTATATCCGACGCTCAGGCACTTCTCGCGTTCCTCGATCATGGCATGCGCTGTGAGCGCGATGATAGGTACGCTGTAGTGTTTGGAACGGAGAAATGTCACAGCCTCGTAGCCATCCATTCGCGGCATCTGCACATCCATCAGGACGATATCGAAGGCGTCAGTCATGGCTTTCTCAACACCCATCAATCCATCTTCAGCGATTTCAACTTTTGCACCGTAGCGCGTTAGGAGCACGCGAAGCAGCATCTGATTGTCCGGAGAGTCTTCGACGACAAGGATCGACTTACCGACCAAGAGAGTGTTGTCCTGCTGTCTCGGCACGACCGGCTGAGTGGTGAACTTGAATCGTGATCCATGTATGAACTTAAAGTCCGCTGGCTTCTCAATATGAATTTCGGCGATGAACACACTCCCGACACCGACTTCACTCGATTCCAGCCAGAAATCCCCACCCAGCGCCTGACTCAAACGCTTCGTCAAGACCAGGCCGAGTCCTGTCCCACCAAATTTTCTTGTGGTAGAGGCATCCGCTTGACCAAATGCTTTAAAGAGTCGATTCGCTTCTTCCGAAGAAATTCCCACACCGGAATCTTTGACGACAAAGCGCAGCTTGTCGTCGGCATAGCTGACGATCAGCTCGACCAAACCCTTTTTCGTAAACTTGATCGCATTGCCGACGATATTGCTTAGAATCTGACGAACGCGGGTTGGATCAGACGTGACTGGATCAGGCAAAGGGGTATCCGCCCGGAGGGTAAAGTCGATTCCATTTTCTCGTGCTCGAAAGCCCATCAATGAAGAAAAATCCGCGAGGACTTCAAGCAGAGAAAAATCGATCTGCTCAATAAGCATCTTACCCGCCTCAACCTTCGAAAGGTCAAGGATGTCATCGATGATGCGCAGGAGTTGATGGGAATTTCTTTCAATCACACCCAAATATTCCTGAGTCTCTTCAGTGGAAATCTGTTCATCTTTCAGAAGGCCCACGAAGCCCATGATCGCACCAAGGGGCGATCGGATCTCATGGCTCATATTTGCGAGAAATGCTGATTTCGCAGAGTTTGCATCATCAGCAGCCTCGCGCGCCAGTCTGATTTCGTTCTGACTAACGACCTCTTTAGTGATGTCGATCATCGCGCCCGTCAGTCTCTGATATTTCCCGGAAACACTCGAGCCACTGCGAGCCTGGCCAAAGACGCTGATCCAACGCAAGGTGTTTTCATCAAGAATCAGTCTGTGAATTGACTCGTAAGACCCGTCACCGTTAGGATCCTTCGCTGCAGCGATTGCTTTGGAAACCGCTTCTCGATCGTCGGGATGAATTTTTGCAAAAGCATCTTCAAGATGAGGATGCCGACTATTGAAACCATAAATCTGAGCAGCGCGGTCGCTGAACAGCAAAGTGTTGTCTTTGGTGTTCAGATCCCAGATGCCTATCTTGGCAGCTTTGGTAGCAAGCTGAAGCTGTTCTTCGCTGGACTCCAACTTCCGGCGGGCTTTCACTCTCTCGCTGACATCGATCAAATCGATGAGGACACCTTCGATGGTCCCGGTGCTGGATTTTAGCTGAGTGAAGCTTATGTCGAAATATTTTCTCTCCGTCGGTCCACCAGGCACAGAACGCAAGGAAAGTTTTTCTTCAGTCGAATGATAGGACTTGCCTGACGAATAAGTCTCATCAATCATGGCAATAAAATTCCCGCCCTTAAGTTCCGGGAATATCTCTTCAACGTTTTGTCCGATCACAATCCGGTTGCCAAGCATTTCGCGGAAAGATGGGTTGGCTTTTTCAAAGATATGTTGAGGTTCTTTCACCATCGCCATGCCTGAAGCCGCATTTTCAAAGATGATTTCGAACTTTCGTTTTTC
>SEDW01000630.1 GCA_004193325.1 Pseudomonadota bacterium
ATCGATCGAGCCGCAGTTCTTCAAGTCCCTGGAATCTATGGTGAGCCGCAAAGGCGATTCACGAAAAAACCCGCAAGCAAAAGCCTGCGGGTCTCAATTTGGGGGACAAGTCTGAATTAAATAGCGCCACTGAGGATCTGACCGAACCATTGGATCGGGGCGAAGATCGCTGGGCACGCGCTGTGTCTGTATGGTTTTGAAGGGTTCGGACTCGGGATTAAAATAGCTTCTACCGGAGCATTCATGGCTTTGAATTCGGCTGTGGTAGCCTCAGTGACCGCTACCGGAATCTGCTCGTCGTCGATGCAGTGATAAAAGCGAGTCTGAGTTTTTGGTGCCCAGGCAGTTCCAGTGAGACTCTGACTCTTCAAAAGAGTGTGAAGCTCCTTGGCCGCTGGAATCGTCGGGAGGTCAGACGCAAAGTCTTCTACAAAAGATTGATTGAAGAGAGCGTAGGTGTCGGTCGGCAGAATCTGTGAGATCTGCTCCACATTGTAAGCGCCACTTAGCGCGTCCGTGACGTTAGTCTCGGAAGGGACAAAGATCGACGAAAGGGGAAGGCTGCTGCCCGCAAGCCAATAATTATAAGAGAGGAGAAGGAGCGGGATATTCGCGGGATTCACCTTGGCTTTTTGCACAGTGAGTGTACCCGTTAGATCCACATCGTAGGGCCCTGCTCCGGGAGCAGAGGCGATGATTTTAAACTCTTCGGTCTCATCGTTTTCAATGGCTTTTTGCAGAGCGAGGGTCGCATAACCACCCTCCGAATAACCTTTGAGAAAGAGAGGTCCAAGATTGATCTTCTCAGCCGCTGCAAATTCGCGAGCGGCACGCATCATGTCGAGGAGCGGAGCCACGTAGCTCTTTTCAATGATATAGGGATGAAGGAGATCCGCGCTGTCGCCATATCCGAGATAGTCAGGAACCACAGCGACAAAACCCTGCGACGCTTCAGCCAGGCCTTCGTTCGGTGCGAGGGATGGCGCTTCAGCTTTGGCCGCGACTGTCCCATGCTGAAGGGAAATCCAGGGGAATATCGGACTCTGGCTGTCGGGAACGATGATCAATCCCGAGGCCTGAACGGAAGAATCATCCGGAGCGAAGGTGTTATAGCTCACACGATAGATCTTCGCCCCATTACGGGCAACGATTCCTGTGCTCGCAAGCTTTTGGCTAAGCGTCGCCTGATCCAATTGAGCGATGAGTGTGGCGCCTGACAGCACAGAGATTTCTTCCTGTGCCGAGCCTTGAGTTAAGGAATTATCACGGCTTTGACTGCAGGCTGTTGCAAGACTGAGAGCCAGGCTCATGGCGAGGGCTGTGCATATTTTCACGGTCATAGGACGTTCCTCTAAGCGATTTATCTTAGCCTTAAGAACTATGCGAAGAGGATATATAAGTCCAGGGAAACATAGGCGAATGAGGCCGCTCGATCGACGCTGAATCGCTGCGGTGCCGGAAGTTTTTTGATCTCTTTTATAAGCGCGTCTTTTAAAGTTTTTGAAAAATAACCGCTTCGTTGTTGGCTGGCAAATCGATGACATGCAGGCGTTTAAAGCCTTTGTCTTCGGCGAGTCGACTCACAGTCTCCAGCGAGCGGATTCCCCAGAGTGGATTCCTTTCCTTGAGCGAGAGATCGAAACCCAGATTGGACGGAGCAGTCTCGCGATCAGCCATGAGGAAAGGCCCATAGAGAAAGAGTGTGGCCCTTGGCTTTAGGGCCGAGGCAGCAAGGTCGAAGAGGGCAAGGCAGGCCTCCCAGGGCGCGATATGAATCATGTTGATGCTCACGAGAGCGTCGAGACTTTCTCTCCTTCCCGGACTGCTCCAGTCCTTCACATGGGTGATGACATCGAGCTCTAGCGGTTTCTCGACGTTTTTCACGCCGCTGCCTTCAATCCACTCAGGAATACTGCGTAGAGCCGCTTCGTCCCGATCGCTCGGTTGCCATTGAATATCAGGTCGCTGTGCTGCGATATAAACCGCATGCTGGCCTGTTCCACTCGCAATTTCGAGAACCTTTGCCCCTTCTGGTAGAAAGGGATTCAAGGCCATAAAGATTGCTTCTCGATTTCTTTCGGCTGCTGGTGAAAAGGCGTTCATAAAATCTCCTGTTCTCTATGGAATCGGAGAAAATTTACCCTTAAAGATCGCCTGAGGCCTATGGAAACTTTAGATAGACGAACTGTATGAAGATTGATGCAGGGCTAATTTCAGTCAGGGTAAGGCTTTGAGGGAAATGGAAAAAAAGAAAAGCATTCAAACACTCCCCTTAGGAACTGTCCGAATGCCCGAAAATAGAGTGGCTATGCGAGTACGTTAGAGGCTGCTCGTATCAATTGCAGCCGCGTAGAACGTAGAAAATTCCTAGGACTGGGAGAGGAACACCGATGAGCCAAAGGATGGCCCAGCCGATTTTACCTTCCGCAATATTTTTAGAAAAAGGTCTTAAAAGCGGTTTGATAAGTTTCATGTCGATTTCCTCTCGGTAAAGGGCTCTGATCTTCCAGACTCCCTTTCCCTATTGCAACGGCCGGGCCAAAGCCGGGAGGATTACTCAGTCTCGCGGCATATTGGCTAGTTCTTGTTTGTCGCGATGTGGGCGATGGGTTTATTGAGAGCCTTCTGCCAGTCCGCGCTCGAATTCACGTCCCAGGTTCTGAGGACCTTTCCTTGATTGAATAGGATCTCTGAGAGATCTGTCTCGAAGACAGTCTTCTTGTTGAGATTAAAAATGATGGCGTGAGAATGGATCCCCAATTCCTCCCCTTTCTCAATCGTGGGAGCGACAAATGCCATGCGATCAAGAGCTATGCTAGGATTCGGCGCGTAGGGATAGGCGGCGCTTCCTGTGAGTATGACGAGAATGCGGCCGTGGAGTTCGCTCCTCAAAGGCCAACCGCAAAGGCGGACAGCATCGCTTAGCCATTCGGCTCCGGGGCAGCGGGCGGTAAGATCGCGAGGTCGAAAAAGTTTGTCACCGAGCGTGGATTGAAGGAGTTCATCAAGATCTTCGAAACGGTGCTCGCTAGAGTCGAACTTCGATTTGAGATCGACGAAAAGACTGATGGGATCTTCATTATTCCGACTGACCGCTGCCAGGCGCTCCAGGCCTTCGCTTAACGTATCAACCTTCGAGCCCAGATCAAACCACTCATGGTAAACATACCAGTCATGTCCGAGTCCGGGACGAAACAGTTTGCTCGTGTGAATGTCGAGTTCGATGCTGCGAAGTCCGTAGGTATTGACCATCTCCTCGATCGATTCTTTGCGCTGATAAGCGTTGTGTACCGATTTTTGTTTGAACTGATTGTAGGGCGCGTCCTCCTCTGCGAGATGCTCGGCATGTCCCTTCAATTGCGAGCTGCGAAGCGATTCGTCCGATCCACAGGCATTCAGAGTGATGGCCAACAAACTGAGAATAAGGACTTTGAGCATCACACTTTACCTTTATAAAAATTCGCATCGCGCACGCAAAGGTCCGAGCCTTGGGTGACAAAGCGCAAAATCATCATCTGTGTTTGGGTACTCTCTTTTGTTTATAGGGTATTTCACGGGGATGGCCTAATGCTATTTCAGCGCATTATGAAGGCTAAAGCTTGCG
>SEDW01000631.1 GCA_004193325.1 Pseudomonadota bacterium
CCCCGGGGCGCCTTGTAGATCTCGCCATCGACCGTAAAATGAGCTTCGTCATCATACTGGAGCTTGGCTTCACGAACACAAAAGCTCTCTTTGCCAATCGAACGACCTTCGCGCTGGAGCAAAAGGATGAGCGGCATGTTCCAGAGGAGGGCGTCTGCCTTAGACGTTACGGCCGTCACCTGAAAGTGGTTCGGGTAACGGCGTGCGAGTGGCAAAAATGGAAATCCCATAGGAAATTTGGTGATCGTACCAGCAAAACAGCCGAGGACCATGCGGTCGAGCTTGCCCGTGGGTTTGAAGGTTGCCGTCAGCGGGTGGGACTTCACGATGCTCTTGATGAGAGGGCCTTTGGTCAAAAAGCTGCTCGTGAGTTTGGTCGCAAGCCAGGCGGCTCCGAGATGCCCGGATTTTTTTCGGTAGAATTCTTCCAAAATAGCGGTCGACGACTGGTCGGCATACAGAAAGCCGTAGATCTCGTTGATCTTTAGCGTCGACAATCGCTGCGTGGGTAAGGCCTTATTGGTCTGAGCCAAAGCCACGAGTTTTTTAATATTCTCAACCGGGCTCCCCGTGATTGAGAGTTGCGAGGCGATGAGATTCATCGTGCCGCCACGCAGAACGGCAAAGAGTGGCAAGGGTTTGTCGCCATAAATGGCGACCATGCGGGTGATAATTTGAGAAATAGAGCCGTCGCCGCCATTGATGCCGACGATAGAAATATCTTGCTCTTTGTAGCTCTTTAGAGTCTCGTCCAAGTGGTCGAGATCGCGGGTGACAGTAAAAACGCCATTTTGGCCAACAGCCTCTGCCATAAGGCTTAGAGTATGGGGCGAACGTTTGTTTAACTTAGAGTGGGGATTTGCTATGATCCCGATTCCTGGCATATTTGAGTTCCTATTTGTCAGGTTCATGCAGGGGGTTCTCTAATGTCTAAGAATCTGCCAACGACGCGGGTGGATCAGTCGGTAACCAAACTCACACCTCTGCAACTCTACCTCAAAGAAATTGCCAAATACCCGCTTTTGTCTCCCGAGGAAGAACTCGACAACGCGCAACGGCATTTTGAAGAGGGAGATATAGCAGCCGCACACCGGCTTGTAACCTCGAATCTCCGCCTAGTCGTCAAAATAGCCAATGATTTTAGGCAGGCTCAGAACAATCTCCTCGACCTCATCCAAGAAGGCAACTACGGCCTTATGCAGGCCGTTAAAAAATATAACCCCTACAAAGGGGTTAAACTTTCGAGTTATGCCGCCTGGTGGATCAGAGCCTACATACTTAAATTCATTATGGACAATAAGAGTCAGGTTAAAATCGGGACCACGGCTGCTCAGCGAAAGCTTTTTTTCAATCTTAGAAAAGAAGTCGACCGTCTTCTCGCGGAATACGACCATGTCGATACGAAGATGTTAGCGGAAAGTCTCAACGTCCGTGAAAAAGATGTCATCGACATGCAAATGCGCCTCGGATCTCCGGATTATTCCCTCGATGCTCCCGTGGGAGATGAGGACGGGGAAACACGCGGCTCGCAGCTGTCGGTTCCTCAGGTGAGTGCCGAAGAGAGTTTTGCTGTTGAAGAAATTCGTCAGCATTTCGCGGATCATATCGATGAGTTTCGGCAGACCCTCAAAGGCCGCGACCTGGAGATATTCGAAGACCGCATCATGAGCGAAACGCCTTTGACCCTTCAGGAAATCGGCGATCGGTATAAGGTCACCCGTGAGCGGGCGAGACAACTCGAAGCGAAGATCATCAGTCGCCTCAAAGCCTATGTCAAAGACCAGGGGATAATCGACGTTGATTAATCCTTGCTCGTGCCGGCCGGGATCGTTGTGCCCGGCTTTCTTTCAAAGCCCATCTTGAGCTGAGATTTAAGATTCGAGAGTCTCGCGATATTCACCTGCTTTTTGTCCATTTCCTGAACCTGCTCGCGCTTGGCCGCATCCAATTCCGAAATCAAACCTTCAGCTGGCAACTCCTCTAAAAAACGGCTCGGTTTACGCTCCGATTTTTTGAATTGGGAGAATCGTTCGCGCGCATAGGTCAGGTGCAATTTTTCCTTGGCGCGGGTGATGGCTACATAAAAGAGCCGGCGTTCCTCTGACAAACCGAGTTCCGAGTCACGACTATTCTTGTGAGGAAGCTGATCTTCTTCGAGACCACAAACAAAAACTATAGGGAATTCCAGGCCTTTAGAGCCGTGAATAGTCATGAGTGAAACGTGATTGTCGTTTCCTTTATCTTTATCCGAAGCCCCATCGGCATCCATGCTCAGCTGATCGAGGAGATCGATAAGCTGCAGCTGACCCTTCTCTTCGATTCGAGATTCGGCGAGTTCTTTGATCCAGGTCGGCAGGCGCTTCAAGGAATCGAGTTTTCTCCTGCGCGATCCTTCGTGAGACGTTTTGAGTTTGATCTCATCTTCGAGGCCAAACTCTTTGATGATCCTCCGGCCCCGTTCTTCGAGTTCGGCGCCATCGCTTAAGGGCGCTGATTGAATGCTTTTTAGAACATCCGTGAAATGCCTTGCCGAAGCGGCGACCTTCTGGTCGAGAGGCACGAGCTCCTGCGATAG
>SEDW01000632.1 GCA_004193325.1 Pseudomonadota bacterium
GAACCGCGGCGATCGCCGGGATGTAGTGAGTTTCGCCAATGACGACGATGTCGCTCGCATCGAGATAGCTGTCCATGCTCTCGATTTGGGTCTTGGTCCTGGCGTCCCAAATCTGATCGCCGGCGAAGGCGTTAGCGCTGAGAGTCAGTAGTGGGAGAATAAGGGAAGAGATCTTTATTTTCATGGAACACCTTTGAAAAATTGATTTGTAATAATGATAATCATTATTACTTTATCTTGACTTCTGCCACAAAAGAATTCAAAGAAACGGATGCTTTGGTAAATAGTGCTCAGATTCCAGGGTTTTGCTGACCTTCTGCAAAACGATGAGAGCCTTTTTGACCAAACGTAGTCATCGCAGATTTTTACGGTGATCAGTATTTGTGACGGATCACCATTTTTTTTGAGCAGGATTTTTCATGAAGTTAAGTCATTTGCCTCTCGCCATTCTCAGCCTGGCTGCCGTTTCCTGCGGCCAAACATCTGGCGATTCTTCTCTTAAGATTTACGGCGGCGCGAAGAGTCCAGCCAATGCCTGGCCTTCGACTGTTGGCATCACGACGAATAGCGATCTCTTTTGTAGCGGCACTGCGATTCATCCTCGGGTCGTGATCACTGCCGCTCACTGTCTTCAGCATGAAGCGGCATCCGGAGTTTTTGTCTACACCGGAGCTGGTGTGAACGGCGGCCGAATCAAAGGTCAGTACGCGGCTAAAAAAATCGCGATCTCGCATCTCTATGGCTACAATTATGGCGGATATAACGACATCGGTTACATCGTCCTCGATCGAGATCTCGATCTCGCGCCGAGTGATTATGTTCCGGTCCTGACCGACAAAAGCGAAATTGCTGAACTCATCAAACGTGGGGCGAAGAGCCAGCTCGTGGGCTATGGCATCACCGATAGCAATCAGATGGGTGTGAAGTTTGAAGTGACGTCAACGATCACCGACATCTTCACCAATGAAGTCGAGATCGGTGGCGACGGCAAAGACAGCTGTAACGGCGATAGCGGTGGACCCGCATACGGTCAGCTAAAGTCGGGGGAGTGGCGCGTCTACGGCGTGGTGTCCCGCGGTGAAGACTGCGGCGGCGGTGGACAGTGGGGCCTCATGTATTCCAACATCTGCTGGGTTCAATCGAGTAGCGGAGTGGATTTGAATCTACCGGAAGGTTTTTGCAGCGGCGCGACTCCCGTAGCGGCAGGTGCAGGCAGTATTCACGAAACGCCTTATACTCCCGAAGTCCCGAATTATCCTTCGACGGAGACTCCCGAAGATCCTCATCCCGCTGGATATGATTACGGTGACGTGTACGGCGGCGGATACGGCGAATATTTCGGATGGGATTGGAACTGATACTCAAGAAAAGCCTGAAGATGTGAGCAAATCTTCAGGCTTCTTTTTCTTAACAAAATCTTTTTTATCGAAGTGAATTTTTTACGCTCAATCTTCGCCCTCTGAAAACCTCAATCATAGCCTCGTATTCACGTTCTCTAGCGATTCCAACCAAAATTTATGCGCTGAAAATTGCAGGTCTTTCTTGCAGTTCGTTCGTAATGATTAATTGAAAGTCACATGCGAAGATGTAAGAATCATCTTGTTCTCCCAAATACATTGACTCTCTTCCGCTAGGCGGAAGGCAAACAGAGCGTAAACAGCAAATCGAAAATTGTTGCAAGATTTTTTGCAGCGAATTTTCCTGGCTCTGTTTCTCTCTAGAGACAGTTGAGTCCGAGTCATGAGCTTTCTTGATATCAGCCCATCGCAAGGGATTGCGAACCGAAGGAGTTTTATGAAGAAGCATTGGATTGCGAAGATTTTGTTTGGAGCCCTTCTCCTCACGGGTCGAGCGGAAGCGGCGGAAACATCTCCTACGCATGATGCGTTCGAAAATCGTGTAGCGGGAGCCAGCGGCAATTATCTGGTCGGTACCGGTATTTACGATATCACCGGTCCGGCGGCAGAGATCGGCATGATGGGATTTGCGGATGCCAAGCAAAAAACTGCGGGCATACACATGCGTCTTCGCTCGCGCGCCTTCATCGTCGGTGACGAGAAGAACCGCGTGGTCGTCGTCAGTGCTGACCTCGGTATGCTTTTTCAATCGATCAAGCTTAAGGTCTCTGAACGGGTCGCGATGAATCCGGAGCTCTCGAAATTCTATAGCGCGAAGAACATCCTGCTCTCGGCGACTCACACCCATGGTGGGCCTGGCGGCTATTCAGGATATTTCCTCTATGATGCCACCATCAAAGGCTTCATCAAGGATCACCACGAGATGATCGTTGACGGCATCTACCAGTCGATCCTTCGCGCGCATACCAACCTTCAGCCCGGTAAAGTGCTCGTGAATAACGGCTCACTCGATGGCGTCGGCGGCAATCGAGCAGAAGTTGCTTACATGAACAACCCAGCTGCTGAACGCGCTCAGTATGCAACCAACACCGACAACAGCTTCACGCTCGTCAAGTTCGTGGCGGACAGTGGCGAAGAATTGGGAATGTTTAACTGGTTCGCTGTCCACCCCGACAGTATTGGGCCTGAGAATAAACTCATCACTGGTGACAA
>SEDW01000633.1 GCA_004193325.1 Pseudomonadota bacterium
TTGATGGTGATCTCGGTTCCAGGAATAATCGCCTTCTTGGCCCTAATCGTGATGGTATCGATGCTGATGAAAAACTCGGCGTTGGCGTCATCATCGTGATTGAGCATCGAGGTGATGCCGAGGCCCAGGACCAGGTTCTTTTTATTATCTGTCGTGAACATATAGTGACCCAGAAAGCTCCCTGCGAGGGCATCGACATCAGGTTTGGGAACGACGAGGGCCGGAGCCGATTCAATCACCTCACCGAGGCGATAGCGCCTCGTGGCGAAGACGCCACGGCCTTTGCCCTTGGAGAGTTTTATTTCCACACCACTCGCGGCTTGATAGGGAATTGCTTTCAAAGAGATACCTCAGATTATTGGGCCTCAGCTCCGAAGTGGCGCTGCGCTAAGACGATTCTATTGCCCTCAGGGAGCGAACATAAAGGTTGAGACACCTTCAGCGTCAGGGCTGATCTCCATTTTGAATTTACTGCCAAATTCTGGATAATCTCTTTGGAAGAGTGTGAACGCGGTCTGAATTTCCTGCTCCATTGATGCTTTGGCCTTGGCTATGACGAGGCAGGTGCCCGAGTCACACTGAACGCCTTCCACGACTGCGGCGCCCTGGATCCTCGAATCGGCGGAAAGCTTTGACTTGAGGGCATTCGATTGGGCGTTATCCCCACGCAGCGTCTCGGAATCAGGTGGAACGGGAGAGGGTCTCTCGATGGGGCCTGAATCCGTTCCTTCGGCGCTTTGTTCTACCCCCGAGGCCTGGAGTGGAGGGGCTGAGGGTGGAGGAGGAACCTCCCCGGTTTGACTCGCTGAGCCGGATTCGACGCTCGGAGTTTTCTCAAGGCTCACAGGAGCCCCGTTCTCCTCAACACTTTCCACTCTGGGCTCGGGCTTTAGACCCTGATAGATGGCAACGCCCGCGATGATAAGAACGATGATGGAGACGAGGATTTTGTTCATGGTTTTTTCCGGCAATTCGTTGTGGTCCCGCGGATACCTCAACTTATCGGAAGCCTACGTAAATGTCGTCCCCTTTCCTCTGAAAACTAGTTCTTTTCCACAATGGATTTGAGGCTGGCAAGGCCATCCTCAAAATCTTTGCCAAGAATTTTATCCATACTCACGATCACATTAAAGACCCGAGCGATGATCGTTTCGTTAATGCCCTCCATCACCCAGGTAATTTTTCTTTGACTGCCTTCATCGCTAACGAGCCAGCTCGTACGACTCTTGGAAGCGAAAGGACGGAAGAATTCTGTCTCTATGAATATCGCCTTTTCGGGCTGAGTGTCGACGATCTGCATACGCCCTGCACCCAAGTCCTTATTACCATCCCAGGCGACAGCTGAGCCGACCCCAAGCAGGGGACCGGAATATTCGTACTTGGCTTCAGGATCAAGTTTCTTCCAAGGCGACCATTCCTGAAAGCGCTGAATGTCATTGAGAACCCTGAACACTTCAGCTGCCGAGGCGCTTGTGCTCACGGATCGCTCCAGTCGATACTCCTTAGGCTTGACGAATGCTGCTACGAGAATGCCTAGAACACCCAAGACAATTGCTACTCCGATGTAGATAAGAACATTGCGCATATGAGATCTCCTTTGTGTGATTTCAGGATAAGACATGGTCTAGTCGAATGAGAAGGCTGAATTCGACAGAGTCTGTAAGAGATAGCCAAATATTACTCAAAGGTAAGGAGCCGCAGGCCTTGAGATAAAGACATTTTTTGAGGGTGGGAAATATTTATAGGGATATAATTACAGATGGTTAAAGGGGAAAATCGTCTCAAATTTCAACGCCGTGACGAAACCCAATAATGGGCTTTAGATTTTTCTACCAAGCTCCGAAGTTTATGAAGATAACCTTAATTCGGGCTTGGCTATGAAAATCAAATTGCCATTTGAGACGGGTCAGGGACAAAGCGGTACCAGCTTTATTGAAACGATTGTGGCCATGGCACTCCTGGCGGTGATCTCGACTTTGACTGCTCAATATATGAAGCAAGTGAGTCTCGACAACGCTGAATCTCGGGCCAGAAGCGCTGTGGATTCAGAATCCTCTCTCTGGCTCGACTCCATCGAGCGAGATCTGACCTTCCGTGAGATGCCAAAAAACAACGCGCCCTTTTCTGCCCTTTGTTCAGGGCTCTGTGAAAGTTTCTATCTTGATAGGTTAGCGAGGAAAACAGTTGATAAAAGTCTAGGGAAGTACACAGTTCATTACCACAGCTATTGCCAGGATTTGCCTGACGTTATAAAGGGCAAATACGAAGAAAAATCCAAGGTATTTGGAGTCAATCAATTTGATTTTTCCAAAGCTGCACTCAGCTCCCGCTATGGGGCTGGGCATCCAAATCGTTGCATGGCCAAGACCAATTGTCCAAACGGAACGTATCCTCAAATCGTGCGAACGCTTTATAATGAGTCCCGCACAGGGCCTCCTACCGGCCTAAAAATTCCAATATATCCTAACGACAGAAACGATGCTGATGGGGCTTATCGCAGTGTTATTCCACAGCTCGGAGATTTTCGTTCGACTGCCGACAGAATTATTGCCGCTTCGATCTGTACAACCGCTTTAAATCGCGACATCAAATCTAAAGTCTTAGGCTTGGGCAAAGCCGCTGCCGGCGGCGGAGTAGGAGCTGCCGATGCTGCAGCTTTGGCTTTTTCCTGCGGTTTGGTGATTTTCGTTTCAGTTCGAGGAAGATTTTTTTTCACAGCTTCAATCGGAGGCGGGATTGGAATGGGAAGGGCTTTCAGAACAGGTTCGGGTTCTTCTACCTTGATCACAGTGCATTGAAAGCGTAAGCCGCTGGCCTTCTCAAGCTGCCAGGCGAGGTAGGGCGATGCTTTGAGCTTATAGTCTTCTGCGAACTGAGCTTTGGCTTCCTCGCCCTCTAACTCCATGCTTAAGACCTTGATGCCAGCATCTTTCAATAAGCCTTCAGCGAGTTCCAGTCGATCCGCGGTAGAGAGTAGGCGCGGGGATGCCTCTGGATTATAGCGAATCAAAGGCATTCCATCGATACCGGCAAGTACGGTGCGGGGATCAAGACCCATAAGGATCTTTTGGCTTTCGTCGATGGACAGGGCCCGCTTCAAACTCAAAAAAGCATTGGGATCTGTGACTCGGATTCTTGCGATAGCCTCGGCTTCGCGCAAGGGATCTTTGCCCGAACCTTTCCAGCTCCGCGGCAGACCAGCGGCTTCATAAGCGTTATATTGAAGAGGATTCCTTTGGCGATCGACAATGTCGATCACGATACATTGCTCTTTACCCGCAATAGGTCTCAGTCCACGTCCGAGACATTGGCTATAGACCAAAGGCGAAGTGGTTGGCCTTGCAAGCAAAACGCATTCGATCGATGGATCGTCGAAACCTTCGGTGAGAACTGCGAAGTTGCTCAAGACCTGAATCTTTCCTTCACGAAAATCCTCGATGATCTGATCGCGGTCTTCGGTTTCTCCGGAAATATAGGCCGCTTTTATGCCGATGGAGTTGAAGTCACGAGTAAGGTCCTCGGCATGTTTAATCGAGGCGCAGAACGCGATTGTTTTTTTGCCCCTGGCTTTTTCCAGACAGGCTTTGACAGTAAGAGCGCGCATTTCATCGCTGTTCATGATCTTGCCAAGGAGGGTCGCCTGAAAGTCGCCGCTTTGCACAGACAATTCCCCAAGGCCCAGGCTCGCTTCAATCGTGCAATAGTCCATCGGCACGAGATAGCCTTGATCCTGCAATTCTCCGAGCGAAATTTCAAAAGCGGTTTCTGGAAAAAGCTCCTCGATCGAACGACCGTCGCTCCGCTTGGGTGTTGCAGTAAGGCCTAGAAGAAGAGTGTCCGCTCTCTTGCCAAAATGGGAAATCGTGTCCATCCAGGTCTTGGCAAAAGCGTGATGGCATTCATCGACGATGATCGCTGCAAAATCTTCGGGATCAAAATCATCAAGACGGCCAATGATAGTCTGCACGGATCCCACAACCACTCGGACTGATAAATCTGCCCGTCTATCGGCCTGCTCGACTCCGACTCGATCCAACCCTATTTGCTGACCGATTTTGACAGCGGTCTGATCGATAATCTCTTTGCGGTGCGCCAGGAATAAAATCCGTCTCGGTTCGAGGAGGTCGAGGAGTTGGTCGATCAGCAGGGCCGAAATTACTGTTTTACCCGCGCCGGTCGGGAGCCGAGGAATTTCTAGCAAAAATGGCGCGTGAAATCAACTCGATTTCCTCGCGCCATTTTGTAAGAGAGAGGCTGTTATTCAGCTCCGACCACTCTTTTAATCGTCAAGCCTTGCACAAGGATCGAGAAGACTACGACGCAGTAAGTGGCTACGAGAAGGAGGGTCCTCTGCGGAGATTCAGGAATCTGTAGAGCCAGGGCTACGGAAATCCCGCCACGAAGTCCGCCCCACCAGAGGATGCGTTTGGCCCTTGGTGAGAATTCACGGAACTTCTGGAGGAGAGTGATAGG
>SEDW01000634.1 GCA_004193325.1 Pseudomonadota bacterium
TCGACCTTGGGCCTCTCGCTCGCGATCGGTATCCTCATCGATGATGCGATCATTGTTATTGAAAACATTCACCGACATTTGGCGATGGGTAAATCCGGTGCCGAAGCCGCGAAAGATGCAACCTCTGAGATCGGTCTTGCGGTTTTTGCAACCACGCTGACTCTGATGGCTGTATTCGTGCCCGTAGCCTTCATGGAAGGGATCGTAGGCCGCTTCTTCTACCAGTTCGGTCTCACCGTGGCAATCGCGGTTGGTATCTCACTCTTCGTGGCCTTTACCATCGCTCCTATGCTCTCGGCGCGCCTGCTCAAACCAGGAGAGTACGAACCAAACAACAAGATTCTCAAAAAATGGTCTCACGCGATCGATCATCAGCTGACCCGTCTCGACAACTTTTATAAGTCCGTCCTCGACTGGTCGCTCGCTAACCGTGCCAAAGTTCTGGTCGGTGCGCTTTTGATCTTCCTCTCAAGTTTCGTCCTTCTTCGCTTCGTTCCCGTCGCGTTCTTTCCGAAAGAAGACCGTGGTGAGTTTACCGTTAACTACACCCTGCCTGAGGGCACAAGTATCGACGGAACTTCGGAAAAAGCCTTTGTCATGATCGATGCGATCCAAAAGTTTCCGGGCGTTCGTCAGGTCATCACAGCTCTCGCTGCGGGTGCTGACAAAAAACCGAACACGGCTCGTATCTACGTGCAGATGATCGATAAACATGAGCGTTCGTTCAGCCAGGCCGACCTCATCGCCCGCATGCGTAAGGAGCTTGCTCCCCAGTTTGCTGTCAATGGAGCCGAAGTGAGTCTGACCGAGCAGGCCGGCGGCGGTGGTAACCGTTCCGAGCCGATCCAGTACATTTTCCAGTCGGACAACTGGCCGCAGCTCGTGGCCTTTACTGAAAAGATGAAAACCGATATTCCAAAGTTGATCCCAGGAACAACGGATGTGAATACGACTCGTCCCAAAGACACAGCCGAATACCGTATCGTGATCGACCAGGCCCGCGCAGCTGACCTTGGCATCACAACCGCACAAACCGGTGCTGCCCTCCGCGCCCTCTATGAAGGTGACAAGATCAGTGACATCGTTTCGAATGGCAAGACGGTTGACGTCCGCCTTCGTATCGCTGACATCGATCGTGTGGGTCCAACCGATTTGAGTGGTATCACTCTCAAAAACGCTCGCGGCGAGCAAATCTCCCTGACTTCCATCGCGGAAATCAAACTGATGAATTCGCCTTCGACCATTGAACGCTTCAACCGTCAGCGCCAGATTACGTTCGTCTCGAACTTCACCGGCAAAGACTTGGGTAAAGCAGCTTCGACGATCGATGAGTATGTAGCCAAGAATATGCCCAAAGAAGTTTCGATCAACCGTGCCGGTCAAACGGAAATGATGGTCGATGCGGTCAAGGCGATTCTGAAAGCCCTTACCTTAGCGATCCTGCTCGTCTACATGATTCTTTGTGCTCAGTATGAGAGCTACCTGGCTCCTCTGGTAATTATGGCTTCGATTCCGCTCTCGCTCACGGGCGCCTTCGGATCGCTCCTCCTTACAGGTCAGGTCATGTCGATCTACACCATGATCGGTATCATTCTCTTAATGGGGCTTGTGACGAAGAACGGTATTCTTCTGATCGACTCCACCATCCAGAATATGAACGCCGGTAAATCCGTGCACGACGCGCTCATGACGGCCGGACCTCTTCGTCTTCGTCCGATTCTCATGACAACCTTCGCTGCTGGTGGTGGTATGATCCCGATCGCAATCGGTCACGGTGTGGGCGGTGAAGCCCGCTCGCCGATGGGTGTTGCGGTAATCGGTGGTCTTCTCCTCTCGACTCTTTTAACCCTCGTCGTCGTTCCTTGTCTCTTCTCCGTAGCCGAAGATATGCAGCAGTGGTTTGCGAACCGCCGCGGCAAAAACAAGGCTCACAAGGTGAAGAGCCCAAGTGAAATCGCGGGTCAAAAAGCGCACTGATTTCACTCAGATCAAAAATGGAAAAGGATCGGGCCTAGCGGCTCGATCCTTTTTTTTATTGTGAGAATTAAAATGTTTTACGAGCTTTTCAAAAGCGCCGGATCCTTCAGCCATTTTTTGATCACGAGCGAGAGCTTGTCGAGGCTCACCGGTTTCGAGACATAATCGTCCATGCCCGCGGCGAGACAGCGTTCCTTGTCGCCTTTGATGGCGTTCGCCGTCATAGCGATGATCGGAATGTTGACGTTCGACAGGCTTGTGCTGCTGCGAATCAGCGAAGTGGCCTGATAGCCGTCCATCTCAGGCATCTGACAATCCATGAGGATGAGGTCAAAGCTCATATCACGGAGGGTGTCCAGGACTTCGACCCCGCTCGCCACGGCCACCGCTTTGTAGCCAAGCTTTTCCAGCATTCCAAGGGCGACCCTTTGATTGATGAAATTGTCTTCAGCCACGAGGATTCGGCCCGTGAGGGCTCTCGTTTCGATGTCAGGCGCAGGAGTCTCGACTTTGAGTTCAACTTCGGGTTCCATCGAAGATTTTTTCATGGGAATCGTAAACCAGAAGATCGATCCTTTGCCCTCGAC
>SEDW01000051.1 GCA_004193325.1 Pseudomonadota bacterium
ACCCAAAAACTTGCTGCGGTCGTTGGCTGGAACAAAGGCGAGATGCCTAAGGTCCCGGCTGGTTTCACGATCGAAGCCTTTGCCGATAAGCTTGATAATCCTCGCTGGATCTATGTCCTGCCCAATGGCGATGTCCTGGTCGCAGAGAGCAACACCACCGGCAAAGTATCCAAAGCGGAGAAGAAGGTTAAAAATCCATCCAAAGCTCAACGAGCAGGCACCAGCGCAAACCGAATCACGCTGCTGCGGGACAGCAACAAAGATGGGAAGGTCGATGTTCGCGAGGTGTTTCTCTCGGGACTCAATCAGCCACTCGGAATGCTTCTCTTAAAAGATTCTTTCTATGTGGCGAACACGGACAGTGTCATGCGATATCCCTATAAGGACGGTGAAACGAAAATCTCTGCCAAGGGTGTTAAGATTCTTGATCTGCCAGCTGGAGGTTACAACAATCATTGGACGAGAAACCTCCTCGCCAGTGCTGATTCTTCCAAAATATATGTCTCGGTTGGATCGGGTAGTAACGTAGCCGAACATGGTATGGACAATGAAAAGCGCCGCGCAAATATTCTTGAAATCAACCCGGATGGTTCGGGAGAACGAATTTTCGCCAGCGGCCTTCGTAACCCGGTAGGTATGGATCTTGAGCCAACAGGAAAAGCCCTTTGGACCGCCGTCAACGAACGGGATGAGCTCGGAGACGAACTTGTTCCGGACTACATCACAAGCGTCAAGGATTCTGCATTCTATGGCTGGCCGTATTCTTACTATGGAGCTCACGAAGATCCTCGCCTTAAAGGTCAAAATCCGGAGCTTGTGAAAAAGGCGCTGGTCCCCGATTTAGCCATGGGTCCTCACACCGCGTCCCTAGGACTAGCGTTTAACAAAGGCGAAGGATTTCCCGAGAAGTACAAAAATGCTGTCTTCGTCGGCCAACACGGTTCGTGGAACCGCAGTAAATTTTCGGGTTATCGGGTCGCATTCGTCCCCTTCAAAAACGGCAAGCCGGCCGGAGAAGCCGAGGATTTTGTAACAGGCTTTATTAAAGATGAAGCGAAATCGGAAGTTTATGGACGCCCAGTCGGCGTGACTTTCGATCAGGGGGGAAATCTTCTCGTCGCGGACGATTCTGGTGATACCGTCTGGATAGTTCGAGCGAAAAAATAATTTCAAAGTCACTTACTGCTGCGCACCTTGGCCGCCTGTGCTAAGGTGCTTTTCTTATTTGATCACTAAGCAGAGACTTTATGAACAACATATCCCGCGTTTTGCTCCTCGCTCTACTCGCTCCACAGGCAGCTGTCTTTGCTCAAACCGAGGAGACCAATCCTCCTGAAACAGCTCCAGTCCTTGAGACCATCACAGTCAAAGGGGAAAAGGTCAAGCCCACTGCCCGCGTGGGGATCTTCGGCGATAAATCCAAACTCGATACACCTTTTACGGTGAATTCTTATTCCGAAGAGACGATTGAAAAACAGCAGTCCGTCACAGTCAATCAAGTCTTGAGAAATGATCCCGCCGTTACCAATGTAACCCCTGCTGGAGGATTCACGGGCCATACTGTTTCCTTTCGCGGATTTCCCGCCGGTGCTGATGCCGTGACGTTTAATGGTATGGGACCGGGATCCATGTTCTCCGGATCTCTGGGTCAGCTCTACAGCATCGAGCGTATCGATGCGGTGAAAGGCCCGAGCGCTTCACTCGGTGGCTTCAGCCCTTCTGCATCCGTTGGGGGATCGATTAACATCGTCCCGAAAACACCTTCGCAGGATCCAGTCACTTCGATTTTTATCGGCAACCGTGAAAAGAGCGTAATATCGGGTGGCGTCGATGTCAGTCGAATGACTGATGATAAGACTTTGGGCGTGCGCGTGAATGCGGCGGCTGAGAAAGGCGAGACTTTTTACGGCGGCAACGACAAGCGTAACGTCGCTGCTCTTGCCCTAAGCTACAAGTTCTCCGATAAGATGCGGGTTAATTTTGGTTACGATGCTGTGAACATTCGCAGCGAGGGTTATCAGAACGGATTTGTACTCGGTGCCAACGCCCCGGTCCCAAAGGCTCCAAATCCTGGGCAAAATCATTTTCAGGAATGGTCCTATCTCGTTCAGGAATGGAACTATGGCTATGGCTCCTTTCAGTGGGACTTTGCGGAGCGTTGGAACTTTACGATCGATGCTCTCTATGGGGAACGTCGCGGCACAATCCTATCGACCGGAACGGGTTTGATCACCAATGCCGAAGGCGATATGATCACGCGAACCACTCGCCTGGGTCGAGGCTCGAATTATGAACCTTTCTATGGCGCCAATGCCTTTATCAAGACACAGCAGGATACGGGCTCAGTCAAGCACGACCTGACCTTGGCTTTCCTCACGAATGGTTTTGATTTGAAGAGCTCGGTTGCAGCCCCGATGGCCCCCATCAATACCAATCTCTATCGACCAAACTATGTGGATCGCCCGACATTGCTACCGACCAAGACCGGTCGCCTCACTGAAGTCGATGCGCGGACTTATGCTTTGAGTGACAGCATTCAATTTCTGCCGGAATGGAATCTTCTCCTTGCGGTCAAGAACACGACGCTGCATTTCGAAAACTATGATGTGAATAGTGGCAACCGCGTTCTGAATCAGAAGGACTCGGTAACCTCGCCCGTTGCAGCACTGACCTATAAACCCTTCGAAAGCCTTACGACCTACCTATCCTACGTTGAAGGCCTGGAACGTGGCGGATCCGCACCGGTCACAGCTGCCAACGGCGGCGAGATCATGGACTCGATTCTCAGCCATCAATGGGAACTCGGCGTAAAGAGTCAGCTCACAAACGACCTTCAGCTGACGGCGGCGCTCTTTCAGATCGAACGAGATCTGGAATACCTCGATGCGGAAACCAACATCTACGGTCAGGACGGTTTGCAGAGAAACAAAGGCATCGAAGTGAGCGTCAGCGGTCACCCGATGAGAGACCTTAACCTGACCGGTGGAATCATGCTCCTCGATGCGGAAGTTGTGGATTCTGGGACCGTGAAAGGCAAAGATCCCACCGGTGTTCCAAAGATGACTTTGCCTCTTCTCGCCGACTATCGCCTCGGTGCAGGATTTTCTGCCAACCTTGGCATCTATCACTTCGGCAAGCAGTACGTTGATGCGCAGAACACCAAATCGCTGGATGCGTGGACTCGTTTTGATGGTGGCCTTCAGTATGAACTCGGCGTCGATAAAAGCAAGACGACGCTCAGCGTGAACGTTGAGAATATTGGCGACAAACGCTACTGGGCCTCAGCAGCTCAAGGGCAGTTGGCCCTCGGTTCTCCAGAAATCTGGCGCTTCTCAGTCCGCACAGATCTATAAATTCTGCCAAAAAGAAAAGCCTGAACTCATTTTTGAGTTCAGGCTTTTTCGCGTCTCAAGACTCATTTTCACGGAATAGGCGCCGAGGCAGGTGCCGTTTGCGGAATGCTCGGCTGAACCGGTACGCTGTTGGGCGGTGGCAAGGTATCCGGCCTCGTAATACGATCGGGCTCTGGATCACTCTGTCTCATCGGACTGCCTGGTAGCTCTTCATTTTCACGCGGATTTGCATTGTTGATCTGACTGTTCATTGATGTTCCTCCCTTGAAAAATTCAGCACATTTTCGAGTTTAGGTCAGAGTGCATGACGCTTTCCTAAGGAAAGCTTGGCCTTCAAGCTTAACATCATGAATTCATTGATGAATAAATCATTTTTCTTTAGAGATCTCAAAAAGCTGCCGATGAGGGATTATCACTTTATGTTAAGAAGGGCTCAAGAATGCGGACACCTATCCTCTTCGTCATTCTCAGCCTCACATCACTTAGCCTAGCCCTCTCGTCCTTGACGAGCTGCAAATCAGCCCCCACACGAATAGGCTTCAAACCACTCGTGCTCAAAGACGCTGATATCGTTGTCGGCGATCCCAAGCCCTCGGACAAGCCTAAGGACGATGGAAAGGTTGACCCCGAAGTCGTGGACGGCAAGAATCCTGACATCATCACGGACAAGCCTATCCTCGACCCGGTGATTGATCCCAAACCCGATGTGATCATCCCAACTGTTCCCAAACCCGTTCTTACGATCGCCAAGGGTCTTTACACCATCACTGCCAACCACAGTGGCAAATGCATGGAGATGACCACTTCTGAAAAGGATCAGGTCATCAACCAGTGGGCATGCAATGGATCCAACATTCAGGTCTTTCGCATCGAGCCTCTCGCCATCGCCGGTGATTATCGCATCACCAACGTCGGGAGCAACAAAATCCTCGAGATCAAGGATGGATCAAAGGATGATGGCGCCGTCTTGAGGCAGACCGAATTTGTCGGCGGCGATCGTCAAACCTTTCAATTTAAATCAGAATCAGGGCTCGCTGATGCG
The DNA here is from genome assembly GCA_004193325.1 of Pseudomonadota bacterium. Classification (GTDB taxonomy): domain Bacteria; phylum Bdellovibrionota_B; class Oligoflexia; order Oligoflexales; family Oligoflexaceae; genus Oligoflexus. The sequence continues at coordinate 4,396 of SEDW01000051.1, forward strand.
GTGGTGATAACGGCCAAGCACAGCGGCAAAGTCCTTGAAGTTGCAGATATGAGCCTCAAATCATCCGCCCTTGTTAAGCAAAGAGCCGAGAGCACTGGCAAAAACCAGCGCTGGCGCCTTGCTAAGATCGCAGCGGTTCCAGCTTCCGCCGTCGGGGTTCGTTATTACTTTGTCAATGAGTGCGCCCACGACGTTTGGGTTGGAAGTCAGCCCAATCCTGGTTTTCCAGTTGTTGCAGGAGATTTCAAACTGGCTCCGGCGGACTACAAGCAGACTGATACGAACGCGGTCTGGGATGGACGCTTTTGGGGACGTTACGATTGTTCGGTGGTGAATGGCAAATTTCAGTGCTCGTCCGGGCAATGCGCAAAGGGTGAGAAATGCCAGGATACTTATGGCGAGCCACCGGTGAGCATTGCCGAGTTTAAAACCAAAGGTTATGAAAACATCGATTTCTACGACATCAGTCTCGTGGATGGATCCAATCTTCCGATGAACATTCGTCCCATGCCTGGCACCGCTGTAAAAGATGGTGGCGCCGATAGTTGCAAACAGCTGACTTGTGAGAAGGACTTAAGAAGTTCTTGTCCACAGGAACTGCAAAAAAAGGATCTTGCAGGCAAGGTCGTCGGCTGCAAAAGCGCCTGCGAAGCCTTTCATACCGATGCTTACTGCTGTCTCGGGGCCTTCGCCAAAGCCGCCTGCAAACCCACGCCCTATTCCAAGTTTTTTAATGATGCCTGCCCGGACGCTTATAGTTTCGCCGAAGATGTGAAGACTTTCACCTGTCGCGAAGCAGACTATGAAGTAACCTTCTGTCCCAAATGAATTTAATCCTTGCCAAGCAGCCAATGGTGGAGTTCAATTCAAAGAACTTCTGATAGCGGTTTCTTTTGGCAAGAGAACGGAATTTTTGCTCCCGCTTCAACCCCGCTCCCACCAAGAGTCTTAGACAATCTTCACGAATTTCAGACTCATTCTTAATCCTTATTCATCAAATTCACCTTATGAAAATCTATGCGTTTATACCAATGAAAGCAGCTGTGTTTTGATTATCTTTGGGCACACTCTAGCCGCGCGAATCGTATCTGATATAAAATAATTTCAGAGGCGGAAAAAAACTTTCCACTTCAATCCAAGAGAAAAGTCTTAGTCGATCCCTATCGCTTCCTGTGACGCTCAAATGCAACGGAACGCATAATACAAAGAGGAACACACTATGAAATTTACAACAGCTCCCTTCCGTCATCCCTATATCAAAGGTTCTATGGAAGGTATTCCTAAAGATCGATTTGAAACCGCTTACGTTGAGTTCGAGGATGGCGACTACCGCCTCGGCGATCTCAAACGTATGGGCTGGAAGCTTGAAGTCTTTCGTCCAGGCAATGCCAACGATCTTTATCTTTTCTATGAAGCAACCAACCAACCGAAAGATCGTGATGGCGGAGGACTCAAATTTGTGGCGCTCGAGAACATCAGTGGCGACGACGCTGATGATCCTGATCATCTCGATCTGAAAGTCTTTGCCTACGGCTACGGTTACGCGGATGGAGTTCGACACATCTACTACGGCAGTGGCCATCAGAAAGGATATTTCTACTATCCTCCACTCGCGACAATGGCTCACATCCTTCTCCGTATCGAAGAGCTTTCCCAAATCTTCTGTCGTGATGTCGAATCTTATGTTGAGACCACTGAAATCGAAGAAAATTACATGAACCATTGAGTCTTGCGACTCGTGTCATAACATCTCCCGGATGGGAGGAGCCTCTCCTTGAGGCTCCTCCTTTTTTCGTTTGTGGATTCTTTCCGGAGACGCTAGTTTTCTAGGAGGAGGACAATGAAACGATGACTGTAGAAGACATGGTTCTTAAGTTTGAGACAGTTAAGGGGTCAAAGCGGAAACTCGAAATGATCACGATTCACAGTCAGGATCGCCGGGTGGATATTGAGAAGCCTCTGGACGATGCGACCAAAGACATGCTCGGCAACCGTTTCAAGGCCTACTTCAAGGCCAGACTCAACGGCGAAAAACTGGTCCTCTTGGGTGAAACCACCTGGAATGAATGGAACAAAGGCCGCTAAGCCTTGTCCCCCATGGGTTGAGCAATTCTTACTTTTTTTGTCATAGCCATTTTTTACTTGTCCACTTCAGCGCAGCGGTGGTAAAAGTTGGGGCCGTTAAGGAAATGACTTTTAATTAGGAAATTGCAATGAAATCAATAAAGCGCCTTGCTTGGACACTCGGAGTTGCAGGAAGTCTCCTCTTCTCCCTAGCGAGCTCCTCCTCCGCCTTTGCACAAAGTTATCCCGAGATCGACTTTTCATCTCGCCCGAACTACCTCCCTAATAATGCAATCTCACTGACCTTCGATGATGCTCCTGACTGGAACAACACGGCGCAGATTCTCGATATCCTCCGCGCGAAAAACGTAAAGGCGACCTTTTTCCTCAACGCCGAAAACTGGTCGAGCCTAAGTGCTGACGCGGCCATGCAAGACCTGGTTCGCCGCATGGTCAACGAAGGCCACGAACTGGCTAACCACAGCTCTCACCACCTTCACATCGCTAGCCTTACCGATAGCGATATCGAAGCCGAGCTCTCATCCGTTGAGAACCTGGTCAGCAGTATTCTAGGATCCAAAGCTCCTCGTCTCACGATGTTTCGCGCGCCGTTTGGAGAGCCTTATCAATTGAATGACGCGAACAATCCAAGTTCGGATTATCTACGCGTTGCTCCTATCATCGCTAAGCACGCGGTTCACGTGGGCTGGGCTATCGATGCTTTCGACTACAACTGTCCAAACGGCGAATGCGTAATTAATAACGTCGTCTCGAAGATTCAAACTCCTGGTAACGGCGACTACGGTATCGTCCTCCTGCACTCAGTGCACGCACAGACTGTTGAAGGCCTTCCTGGTTTGATCGACTACGTTCGTAACAATGGCTTTCAGTTCTGGACAGCGGAACAGGTAGTCCAGGCTCGTTATGGCAAATCTTCAGCAGAACTCGTTGGCGGCGCTCCTGTTCAACCAACGCAACCCACTCAACCCACTCAACCCACTCAACCCACTCAGCCAGCCTCTGGCGACTGTGACTCACCTGCCTGGGTACAGGGTCAGTGGTATAACATCGGTGACAAGGTCTTATACAACGATCAGGTATTCACCGCACAAAACGAACCAAACCCTGGTTATGATCCGATCATCAGCTATTGGTTCTGGGCAGCCGGACCAAAGTGTAATTGACAGAACTGTCGAAAAAAGCGGAGATCATTGATCTCCGCTTTTTTTCGTCTTGTTCAGGAGCTTTCATGAGAAAACTGGCTACCGTTCTTATTTTTTCAAGCGTGATCACAAGCTGCGGTGCTTTGGAATGGAAGGATAAATTACTCTCATCGGCTTCTAATAAAATCCCCTGGAGTTTTGAAAATGCCATGGGCGATCAACTTCTCCCGAGCATTCTCCCGCCTGATCAAAGAATCGACGATCCGAATGCCCAGGCCGATCTTGAAGCATTGCTCCTACCTATCACGAGCAAAATCCAGGAGCCTCGCATCAAGGTCCATATCAGCAAAGATCCGGCACTCAATGCCTTTGCGATTCCCGGTGGCCATCTCATCTTTAATAAGGGCATGCTCCTGGCAGCGGAAAGCCCTGAGGAAATTCTTGGAGTGGCGGCTCACGAAATCGCTCATGCGACCGAACGTCACGTGATGCGTTCGATGATACAGGGTCTAAGTCTTTATGCAGTCGTCACGCTATTTATGGGCGATGTCAGTGGCGTTGGTGCCTACCTTATCCATCAGGGCCAGGCTCTTCTGGAAACAGGTTTTTCTCGCAAGCAGGAACGCCAGGCCGATGCCAAAGGTGTGGAAAATCTCATCAACGCCAGAATCGATCCGAGAGGCATGATACGTTTTTTTGAAAGAATTCAAAAAGAGGCGGGTCCGAATGCTTCAGGCGTCTCGCGCTTTCTCAGCACTCATCCTTTGACGAGTGAACGCATCGATGCGATTGACAGCACTCTCAAGAGCCTACCCGCTGCTGAAAAGACCTGGAAACCTCTCGAATTCAATTTGAAAGAATTTCAAAATCGCCTTTGACCTTAGGCCAAATGACTCGTAATTTTCTGTAGCGCTAAGCGGCGAGGCGAAAATTCGAGTCTTTTTATTTAGGCTCAGTCTCCTCGTCTGAACAGTCCTTCTCCAGCCGATTCTTCCTCAAAAAAAATGTTAGTCCCTACCGTTCTGTCTCCACTCTCTTGAAATCACCTTGCAATTGATCAGTTTGTGTCCTGTAAATGCGTTTTGAGACATAACAAATGTTCAAATATTTTCCACGTAAATCGCAAGGAGACAAAGCATGGATCTCGAACAGCAACGGATCAATACCAAAGCAGCCCCTCGAAAGAGTCATTCCGCTAAAAACAAAAAATTGGCGGCAGAAAAATCGTCCAATTCCCTTGAAATCTCCGAGCTGAAACAAAAGGCGATGGATCTGATGCAAAAGGGTGGTGAGGAGATTTCCCATCGCTACGCGCATGCTTTTGAGGACATGAAGGATGTCTCAAAAAAAGTGCAAGAGCAAATGAAAGACAAACCTTATCAAATCGCCATGAGTGCTGCGGGCGTGGTTGGATTGGGAATGGTTCTCGCTAAGCGTTTCAATCAACGCCACAGCAAGCCGATGCCTGATAGCTCTGCGCATAGCTGATCCATCACGCAAAGAAAAGCCCGACAGGTCGCATGGACTTGTCGGGCTTTCTTGATTCTATGAGGAGCGTCGTGAAGATTATTCTGCCGGCACTTCTTCCTCGGTTGTCGTGTCTTCTTCGGTAGGACAGGCTGCAGTCTCTTCCGTTGTCTCCGGCTCGACTTCTTCCCCATCTTCAAGAAGTTTCATATTCTTTGCGCGTTTCGCTGCAAGCTTAAGACAGGCTTCTTCACCTGTCCCCTCATCGACCGTACCCTCGTCGGCTGGAGCGGCATCGCTGGAACCTGAGGTCGTCAAGATTTTCGCTCGCTGGCTGCCAGTCCCCTTCATCGTACAGTTGGCTAACAGAAATGCCGGAAGAAGGATCGCCGCAAGGGTCGCGACTGATTTTATGGTCCAACGCATAGTCATAGATCTACCTCGAATTAAATCGCTATCTGAGACTTATCGGCCCAAGTCTTGAGAAAGCTGAGATTTTCTTCAAAATCCATGAATAAATAAACCTTTTCAAGGGCTTACAAAACCAGCTCCCGAGCCTTTTAGTAGGGTGGAGTTGATCCCATTCTTTTTAAACTGGTCCTCGCCCAAAAAATTTACGTCGTTACAGTCTGTTACGCCTCTCTCATCGTTTCGTTACGGACTTCGGCTACAAAGCTTCCGTCATCTCTGATACAACAGCTTTGGACTCTGGACAGGTCTTTGAAAGGCCGCAAAAGTAGGGATTGATCGATGAAACTCATTTATGGCTCTATCTTCACTTTCACACTTTTGGCCATTGCCTGTGGGAAAAACTCCGCAGGTCGCCGCACTCTCAATCTTGTCTCAGATGACGAGATGAATACCATGGGCGATGAAGCCTATGCCGACATCCTTAGCAAATCACAACTCTCTCGCAATACCACTCTCAATAACCAGATTCTGACGATCGGACAAAACATCGCGCAATCAAGCGGTGTGGATTACGATTGGAAATTCTCAGTCATCGAAGAAGAAACTGTAAATGCCTTCTGCCTGCCCGGTGGGAAAGTTGCCGTCTATACCGGTATCGTGCCCGTCGCTGCAAACAATGCTGGACTTGCCGCTGTCATGGGCCACGAGGTCGGGCATGCCGTGCTTCGCCATTCCGCCGAGCGTATGAGCCAGCAGCTCCTCTTGCAAACCGGTCTATCCCTTATCTCCGTGAACTTTGAAGATTCGCCTTACAAAGGCATTATCGCGGCAGCCATGGGTATTGGAACGACTTACGGAATTGAACTTCCTTTTAGTCGTCTCGACGAATCGGAAGCGGATAAGGTTGGGCTCGAATATATGGCAAAGGCTGGCTACGATCCACGTGAGGCGGTAAAGCTTTGGGAACGTATGGGAGCTCTTGAAAGTTCGCGCCCACCAGAAATTCTATCGACCCATCCAGACCCGGCAAATCGCGCCAAGGCCTTGAATGATCACATGGCGAAGGCTCTGGAACTTTATGAAGCCTCGAGCAAAAAACAAACGATTAATCTCAACTAAGAGTTATACATGGCAAGCCTTGAAGAACTGATGATCGAACTCGACACCTTTAACAAGGCTTTGATGACGAAGAAAAGAGCCGGCGAGACTCTTCCGGGAGAAGAATTGACAAGGCTCAAGGAAATGGTTCGTGGCGTTCACGAACAGTCGGGCGAAGTCGAAATTCCCGAGCTGGGACGCCTCTTGCAGCTCTATGATCTCGGGCTTGGAATTCGCTATCTGGAACCGACTCACACACGTCTCAACAACGCCTTTGCCTGGCTAGAGCAACAGGAAGGCGCTGATCAGGACGAGGATTTTTAAATTAGCGGTGATTGTCCTGGGTCGGTGGAATGCGGTCGCCTCTCGCGAGCAGTTCGAGCGCCTCAGGATGAGCTTTGTAGAATTCTCTCGTGACCTTCGCAATCTTCAGCTTTGCCACATCGTCGACAACAGCAGCGTTTTCCCCTTCCTTCAAAGTCTCCAAAATTCTTCGGAGCAGATCTGCCTGCAACGGAGGAAGCTTTGCTATCCAGGATTGTAATAGCGCTCGGTCCACGGTCGAGGGCAGGGATCCAAGGATACCCGTATCATTCTCATCGTGAACGAGAAGCCCGGAAGTGGTGCCGCGATCAAGTGTGAGGACCTGGAGAAAGTAGAGGGAGTGATAGGCCCGTTGCAGCTGAAGATCGTGGGCTGTGACGACCTGATGTTTGACCAGCGCAGCTTTCACGATTCCCTTATAGGCTTCGATTACAGTCTCGCCAAAATGCTTCGCGAGTGCCTCGTCGGCTGCCGGGTCTTCGCTTTTAAATTCTTCCAGATAAAAGTGTGCCACGCCTCGGTGACGATTGAGGGCCGGAATAAAGAAGTAGCGCTCGCCTTGTTCCTTGCCCGATCGGCCATGATCCGCCAATAGCCTTCACCGCTTTTCATCTCGGTCCAGCTGATGTGCATGTGCATGGATGGGGCAAAAGGATTTCTGGGATGAACGATCGTCGAGAGCGCGGTGGCTGAGCCAAGCTTTTTTGAGGGATCGGCTTCATATTGAACCTGAGAAATATTCACCGACGAGCGATCGAAGTAGTTTTCGTCGAGCGCCACAAAGCGATTGCCGCCTCCAAAACTGCCCTGAGCTCTGAGCCAGTCAATTGACTGAAACCCATGAATCTGTCGCTTCTCGCGTACAGATTCCAGAGCTTCTACAAGTCTCGATTGAAGATCCTGCACGAGGGCGAATGCCCGAATAGCAGCTGGTGATTTTGCGCGGGTAAAGCTCAAGTCAGGACCTCCTCATTCGTGATTTTTCATTAGTAAGGCTAAACAAAGTCTTTGCAAGATCTTTTAATCAGGCCTTTTTGACCATGAAAAGAGTTCAGGAATTTTTAGCAAAAAATTTTTTTCGCCAGTTTCCGGATAAGGATTTCACTATGAAATTCACGTTCTGTGGTCAAAGTCCCTAGTCGAAACTGGGAGCGGGAGATGGGCTATGACTTGAAATGAGAAAGAGATGCATGCCATAAGTTGGAAATGGATCGCGAGGTCCTGACCAAACACTCGGTTTTGGACCCCCCACTTATTTAAGAGGACTTAGACTATGCTTCGTTCAATCATGACGCCAGTACTTGTAGGCAGCCTTGCAGTTCTTTCAACTGTAGCTTGCACAAAAACTAAACAAGAAGCTCGCAAAGACGGCGCTGAAGAAATTCGCGATGCACAAAAAGATGTACGTGACGAACAAAAAGACGTCATCGAAGAGCAAAAAGACGTTGAGAAAGCTCAACAAGACGTTCAAAAAGAACAAATCGAAACACAAAAAGAAGTTGAGCAAGCAGCTCCAACTACAGCTCCAGCTCCAACTGCTCCGTAATGTAAGCAGGGCTCGGTCTCCTTCAGGGGGGGCCACAGCTCCGCCGCATCAGGCAGTACTCTGGGTACGTGTTGAGGGCCTTCTGGCCCTCCTCTCTTAAATCCAATTACGACTTACCAATTCCTACTTACTACTTTCAAATTCGCGACCCTAATCCCCCCAACAATCCAATCATCCCGAAACCAAAAAACTAAAACCCAATCCACAACACCCTAAAATCACACAAAATTTACATCCTAATTCCGCGCCAAAAATTCACTAAAAATACAGGTTTTTGCCTCAACGTCTCCCACCCGATAAGAAACTTAACGGGAACGTGGAGAACGATCGAATGACGAAATCAATTCTGCAGAATCTTATGATCTGTACCTCTCTCATCAGCCTCACGCAGGCCTGCGGAGATGCTCCAACTCGTCATTCTCAAGCAGCTCCCTGGTCCACACTTCCTTATACCAAAGCCGAAGATGTGGTCGGCAGCAAAATGCCGTCAAACACCCAATCAACCAGCGGCGAGGACACAAACTCGGGCGATAATCAGGCTGATACGAATCCTGACACCAAGCCGGAAAAAGACGAGCCTACAGAACCGGCAAAGGATCCTGTTGTAGTCGTCACCCCTGCAACGCCAACACAAACACCAACTTCAAATCCAACACCAACGGTCCCGACTCCAGCCGAACCGGTAGTGGACGCGCTCTGCTATAAAGCAGATGCCTTTATCTGCGAGATCGAAAAGATCATCGTCATCGAGACGAACAAACACCGCAGCACAGCTCTGATTCACAATAAGGAATCATCATGGGTTTCTCGCCAATGGTCAGACGCCCAGGCGAAATTGGGCCAGATCAGTCATGATGGTTTCCCCGCCGCTCGTAAGGCAGCACTGACAGCGGAATTTCCAACAGCTAAGTGGAGTTTCTACGCGGAGAACGTAGCGATGAATCAATCAACTGGGACGGATGCTGCGAAGATCGCGAAAGCGTTTGTGGAGATGTGGTGGAATAGTGCGGGACACAAGGCGAATATTCTAGGGAACTACAAAAGCATCGGCGTTGGAGTTTCCAAAAAGGGTAACTCCTATTACGCCACACAAATCTTTTACTAAAAATTTAGTCGTTTATCGATCGACCGTCATGCCAGCGTTGGGATCCGTCTGGACTTCCATGTTGGCGTCGACAGTCGGCTCCACGTATTGCTCCTCCGTCTGTCCTGCATTAGGATCTACATAAGTCTGCACTTGATTTTGCATTTGAGTCTGAGCTTCCATCTCATTTGGAACGGCATAGACGTAAGGTGGAATATTCCCAGTCTCAAAATCCTCGACCTGACCCTCGGGCTCAAACGTCACCTGACCACCCACTGGAAACTGAACCTGACCTTCGGTCGGTACTTCCACTTGACCTTCGCTGCTCCAGCGTTCGTTCACGGTGGTGTTTTGTGGAAAAGCAAAATTATAATTCGGAACCACGTTTTCGTCTGCGGCCCTGACTGCGGGTTCTGACGAAGTGTTGCCGTTGATCTGGGCCGCCTGGGAATAGCCGAAAGAGGGCGCCGAGGCTAAGATGATGACGAAAATTTTTGGAATGAAATATTTCATGAGAATGTCCTCGTTGAGCGGATGGAACGCTTACACTGGTCAAGGAGCAATAAGCGTTCCAACGAGGTTTAGGATTTGAGACTTAGATTTTGCTCAAGGCAATTGCGAGTCGCGCACCGATTTTCGCGTTGTTTTTGACGAGGGCGATGTTGGCCACAAGGCTTTTACCCTCAGTGCGCTCGACGATATTCTTTAAAAGAAATGGAGTGATAGCTTTGCCGCTCACACCTTTCTCATCTGCTTCGGCGAGTGCTTTGGCAATGACGCCATTGATGAACTCGGCGTCGAGTGCATCCGCTTCGGGAATCGGATTGGCAAGCACCACGCCGCCCTTCAATCCCATCATGTCTTTGGCACGAATGATCTTGGCTACAGTCTCGAGATCATCACAGCGTTGAAGGACCGGGCAGCCGCTAGAGCGCGTGAAGAAGGATGGAAATTCATCGGTGCCGTAACCAAGTACGGGCACGCCTGAGGTTTCAAGAACTTCGAGAGTCTTAGGAATATCGAGGATCGATTTCACGCCCGCGCACACAACCGTGACATCTGTTTGTTGCAATTCCGTGAGGTCAGCGGAGATATCCCAGTTCTGATCCACACCGCGATGCACACCACCAAGTCCGCCCGTCACGAAGATTTTAATGCCAGCCCATTGAGCTGCGATCATTGTTCCGGCAACTGTTGTAGCACCGTCTTTTTCCTGAGCGATGATAAGCGGAAAATCGCGGCGCGAAACTTTCTCCACCTTGGGATTTTGGGCAAAGCTTTCCAAATCACTGTCGCTCAAACCGATCTTCACGCGGCCTTTGATGATGCCGATCGTGGCAGGAATTGCGCCTTCAGCACGGATGATACCTTCGACTTCGCGGGCCATTTTTAGATTTTGGGGATAAGGCATTCCATGCGAGATAATCGTCGATTCCAGAGCAACCACGGGCTTGCCGGCTTTGAGGGCAAGAGCAACTTCAGGGTGAATGTCGAGAAAGCTTTGCATGGTGAAATCCTTATCAGAATGAGCCAAAAACCGGAGGCTAACTTATGTCATAAGAGCCCTGCTTCGCAAGCTGGGATTGGGTCAAATTTAAGGCGCTGATATTTCAGCCTTAAAAATGAATCGCTTAGTCTGGGCCTCAGAATTCCGATAACTTATCGATCATCCGATCACATGCTAATTGATACCTTGAATAGGACGAGCAATGCGAAACATTCTTATCTTGAGCAGCCTTGTCCTGAGCCTTGCGCTAGAGGTTTCCTGTGGATCTAAGTCTGCAAAATCGAGCAAAGCCGCTGACAATTCCATGGGGACGAGCAATCCGGATTCGAACAGCTCTGGAAGCTGGTATAAGCCTGCTCTTAACGTGAGCTGGCAATGGCAACTCACGGGTACTCTCAACACGAGTTACGATGTGGAGCTTTACGACATCGATCTTTTCGATTCGAGTCTTCAGACTATTGCTGCTCTGAAGGCTAAGAATAGAAAAGTGATTTGTTATTTCTCGGCAGGATCAAGCGAAGACTGGCGCCCTGACTATGGGACGATTGAAGCGGCAAGCAAAGGCTCAAATCTCGATAACTGGCCGGGCGAGAAGTGGCTCGACATTCGTGCCGCGAATGTTCTCAATGTATTTAAGGCTCGTTTGGATTTGGCTGTGACGAAAGGCTGTGATGGCGTTGAACCCGATAACGTCGATGGCTACAACAATTCAAGCGGATTTCCACTCACGGCAGCCGATCAGCTCAAGTTCAATAAGGCGATGGCGGAAGAAGCTCACAAGCGAGGGCTTTCCATCGCTTTGAAAAATGATCTGGATCAGGCCTT
>SEDW01000635.1 GCA_004193325.1 Pseudomonadota bacterium
TCGCAACCTACCCCGCGGTTCTAAAATCTAACATCACAACTAATGCTACTAAAATACGCTCCGGCCTAACCATCGCGGGCGTAGCAGGAACTCTTGCGGACTGCGCGACAGACGGCGATACCGGTTGCGTGGTGCTCGGGCCGACTTATGCGGCCGCGATCACCACAGGCTTAGCTGCGAAAGTGGTGAGCCCTTCAGTTGTGGCTGGTATTACAGGTACAGCAACCTCTGCTCCTGCTAATTGTTCGACTGACGGTGGCACCAATTGCGTTGCTGTAGCAGGATATCCTGCTGCCAATGCAACTGGAGCTGCAGCTAAGATTATCAGTACCGCGACATTAGCCGGTATCACGGGTACGGCGACAGCAGCTCCCGCAAACTGCGCAACGGACGGCGGTACAAACTGTGTTGCGACAGCAACCTATCCTGCAGCAAACTCTGTGGGCGCAGCTGCGAAAATCGTGAGCACAGCGACACTAGCCGGTATCACAGGAACCGCAGTTGCAGCTCCTGCCAACTGTGCAACAGACGGCGGCACAAACTGTGTGGCGATCGCAACCTACCCCGCAGTTCTAAAATCAAACATCACAACTAATGCGACTAAAATACGCTCCGGCCTAACCATCGCGGGCGTAGCAGGAACTCTTGCGGACTGCGCGACAGACGGCGATGCCGGTTGCGTGGTGCTCGGGCCGACTTATGCGGCTGCGATTACAACAGGCCTGGCTGCGAAAGTTGTGAGTCCTTCAGTTGTGGCTGGTATTACAGGTACAGCGACTGCTGCTCCTGCCAACTGTTCGACAGATGGCGGAACCAATTGCGTTGCCGTAGCAGGATATCCAGCTGCCAATGCAACTGGAGCTGCGGCGAAAATTATCAGTACCGCGACCTTAGCCGGTATCATAGGTACAGCGATAGCTGCTCCTGCGAACTGCGCAACAGATGGCGGAACCAACTGCGTGGCCACAGCTACCTATCCTGCAGCAAACTCTGTCGGTGCAGCTGCAAAAATCGTAAGCACAGCAACACTCGCAGGCATCGCAGGAACCGCAACTGCAGCTCCTGCCAACTGTGCGACAGACGGCGGAACTAATTGTGTAGCAATCGCAACCTACCCCGCAGTTCTAAAATCAAACATCACAACTAATGCTACTAAAATACGCTCTGGTGTAACCATCGCGGGCGTAGCAGGAACTCTTGCAGATTGCGCGACAGACGGCGATGCCGGTTGCGTGGTGCTCGGGCCGACTTATGCGGCTGCGATCACAACAGGCTTGGCGGCGAAAGTCGTGAGCCCATCCGTTGTGGCTGGTATCACAGGTACAGCTACTGCAGCTCCTGCCAACTGTTCGACAGATGGCGGAACCAATTGCGTTGCCGTTGCAGGATATCCTGCTGCCAATGCAACAGGAGCTGCAGCGAAAATTATCAGTACCGCGACCTTAGCTGGTATCACGGGTACGGCGACAGCTGCTCCCGCAAACTGCGCAACGGATGGCGGTACCAACTGTGTTGCAACTGCTACCTATCCTGCAGCGAACTCAGTAGGCGCAGCTGCGAAAATCGTGAGCACAGCGACACTCGCAGGCATCACAGGAAGCGCAACCGCTGCTCCTGCCAATTGCTCGACGGATGGCGGCACTAATTGCGTGGCTGTAGCGGGCTATCCAGCAGCCAATGCAACTGGAGCTGCAGCTAAAATTATCAGTACAGCAAGCCTAGCGGGCATTACGGGTACGGCGACAGCTGCTCCGGCTAACTGTGCGGCAGATGGCGGCACTAACTGTGTAGCGACAGCAACATATCCTGCAGCAAACTCTGTAGGCGCAGCTGCGAAAATCGTAAGCACAGCAACCCTCGCTGGTATTCCAGGTTCAGCTACTGCAGCTCCTGGAAACTGCGCGACAGATGGCGGAACGAATTGTGTAGCAATCGCAACTTACCCCGCAGTTCTAAAAACAAACGTCACAAGCAATGCTGCTAAAATTCGCTCCGGCGTAACTATCGCGGGCGTAGCAGGAACTCTCGCGGATTGCGCGACAGATGGGGGTGTAGGTTGCGTTGTGCTCGGTCCGACCTATGCAGCGGCAATTACAACAGGCTTGGCTGCGAAAGTAGTAAGTCCTTCTGTTGTCGCTGGTATCACGGGAACAGCCACTGCAGCTCCTGCCGATTGCGCGACTGACGGTGGCACCAATTGCGTTGCCGTAGCCGGATATCCGGCAGCAAACACAACGAGTGCTGCAGCGAAAATCATCTCGGGACAAACACTCGCAGGCGTGCCCGGCAACGTCACTCTCCCCGCCATTGGTAAAGTACTCAGTGGCATCACCTTCGGAACGAGTGGAACATCCCTCACAGGCTCCCTGACGCTGCCCTTGGCGACGAACGTGAAGACTGGGACTGCGACCTACGGTGATCCTGGGTCTGCCGTGACACCGAGCTTCTCACCAAATTATCCTGCAGCCGCGAATGTAAGATCGATTGATACGACGAACGGAATTGCTGGAACATTGCTCGACTGCAGCACCAGCAACGCTACAGGATGCGT
>SEDW01000636.1 GCA_004193325.1 Pseudomonadota bacterium
AAAAGTCTGCGCTTCGCTGTCCAAGGTGAAAAACCAAATCCCGCATCGATCTCATTTGTCGTCTCCGATGATAGCGGGGCTTGGGAACTCAAGACTGAGATTGCCGCGGTTACAGCCTCTCCGGGAGTTTCTTCAGCTGCTCCGGAAGCCAAGACTCAAGATTGGACGACTTACTTTATCCTCCTGCTCTCCGCCTTCGTTGGTGGAATCATCTTGAACCTCATGCCTTGCGTCTTGCCAGTCCTTTCCATCAAATTCTTTTCCCTCGCCAAGGTCAGTCCACAGACCCGCTTTCGGGAAGCGATGCTCTACACACTTGGAGTGCTCGTCACGTTCACGGGCCTCGGCGCACTCTTCCTCGCTTTGAGAGCAGGAGGAGCAGCCATCGGTTGGGGCTTTCAATTGCAGTCGCCACCGATCGTCACAGCCTTGATTGTCCTCTTCTTCGTCATGGGTCTCAGTTTTCTTGGATTCTTTGAATTTGGCAATTCGCTGACTCGTGCGGCTGGCAAGTTTGAAAACACCGGCGCCTTCGCCACGGGCTGCCTCTCCGTTTTTGTCGCCACGCCCTGCACCGGACCCTTCATGGGAACAGCCTTAGGCGCAGCTGCGACGCTACCGGCGATACAGGCCCTCATCATCTTCTTTGCGCTCGGCCTTGGTCTGGCTTCACCATTTCTGGCCCTCGCCTTCTTTCCAAAATTGCGCCTCCCGCGTCCCGGCAACTGGATGATCGTCTTGCGTCAGGTCCTGGCGTTCCCGCTCTTTGCCACTGTGATCTGGCTTCTCTGGGTACTCGGAATGCAGCTCGGCAGCGATGCCTGGCTCTACATCACAAGCCTTGGTCTGCTCCTGAGCTTTGCTATCTGGCTCGCCAAAGAACGATCGATGCCCTATCGAGTCGTCGCCGTTCTGATTGCGCTCGCTGGGGTGATTTACACAGGCCGTTGGGTTATATCAGCACCACTGGCTTCGGCAACGGCGAAAGCCACGGAAGGCAAAGTCGCCTGGCTGGATTATGATCCGTCATTGATCAAAGAATCGGCTGCGAGGAAACAAGCGGTCTTCGTCGACTTCACAGCATCCTGGTGTGTGACCTGTCAGGTCAATAAAAAGGCGGTTCTGGAAACCGATGCTGCCGATAAAATCTTTGCCGCAAACAACGTTCGTCTCATCCGGGGCGATTGGACCAACCTTGATGACAAGATCACGACCGCACTCGCGGAATTCAATCGCGCCTCGGTTCCGCTTTACCTCTTTTATCCGGCCGATGGCGGCAAACCGCAGATTCTTCCTCAAATTCTTCAGCTCTCGGACATCGAGAGTCTCTTTACCACGAACCAAGGAAACTGATCATGAAAGTTCTAGCCTTCGTTGCCTCTGCTTTTTTGTTTGCGAGTCCTCTTTTTGCTGATGCCAAGATCGGCGAAGCCGCACCCTCTTTTGAAGTGAAAGACGCGAACGGTAAAGACCAAAAACTTGCCGATTACAAAGGCAAATGGGTCGTGCTTGAGTGGTTTAACAAAGATTGCCCCTTCGTTAAAAAACACTACGGCAGTCAGAATATGCAAAAACTGCAGAAAGATTTTACAGCCAAAAATGTGGTTTGGTTGACCGTTAATTCCTCGGCCAAAGGCAAACAGGGCTATGCGGATGCATCGCAGGCTCTCAAAGACGCGAGTGAGCGGGGCGCAGCTCCTACAGCGATTCTGCTCGATGCTGACGGCAAAGTTGGCAAAGCCTATGGAGCTAAAACAACTCCCCACATGTTTATCATCAATCCTGAGCAGAAGGTCGTTTACGCCGGAGCCATCGATGATAACGATTCGTCTGATCCGAAGGTCATCGAAAAATCGAAGAACTACGTGAGTGCTGCTTTAACAGAAGGTCTTGCTGGCAAGCCCATCACGACAGCCAGCTCGCGCGCTTACGGCTGCGGCGTAAAATACAACTGAAATTTCCGATCTTAAAAAGGGCCAGACCGCACTCCGCGGTCTGGCCCTTTGTCTAACTATGAAGAATATTACCGACCGTCAACTCCAAGTGCCGCATCATGCGTTCCCGGCTGGCATTCTCTTCTGCCGCCAGCACAATCTCGGCTCTGATCTCGCTAAAGAGGAGCTCCAGCTCCTGCTGCTTCGCCTCAAGCCTTTCGCAGACCCTTCGCCATTCCAGGCCCGTACAGGCCTCTTGTCTCAGCCTCGTGAGGAGTTGATTGACCTCGTTGATCAGCACCGATGACCTCAGCTCGAGATATTCGAACATGCGAACATCCGATTTTTTGCCCTCGAATTCCTGCTCTCTCATAGCTCACCTCCAGGCCCAAGAGAATTGGTCTCCCTTAAAATAAGCATTTGTTAACCCCTCTCTACAAGGGCAATTCTGTTATGAGTGGCGTGATGTAGAATTTAATCCAGCTATTCAGCGGCCTTTGGAGCCCAAAGATCTTTTTTTTGGAACCTGCAAATTTGAGCCTCTCTCATTCGGATCACTTGGTCACGCGGTAAGCGACTTCGATCGACGACTTGAGAGCCGGCTCGCTTCCGACTGACGAGGAGCGTTGCGATGTTCTTAGAGATTCGCTGCAACGTTTCCTTGTAGCTCGCATCACAGATTTTTCCGTAATTTACGTTGCCTTTAGCCTTGTAGTCGACCAGCCTTTGATACTGTTTTGCATCATTCAATGCGTCAAAGCAACGAGAGGCCGGTGGCGAGAATATTCCATAAAATCCAGCGTTCACACCAACCGTGCGGCCCAGATCCTTTTCGACAAAGTTGATGAGATACTGTTCGGTCTTGGAGGGTTGATCATTACAGCCAGAGCCGTTGCTGCAATTGTCCTCATCGCTCACGATCAGGACGGCAACTGTGGAATTCGGTCTCAGCCAGGGCTTTTCTGTGCAGCGGAGCCCGTTCACCGCCTGACGAATACCCTGTTCCAGAGCCTGGCCCTTGATACCGGGAGTAACCGCACGCTTGAAACGTGTTTCAAAATTAGTATCACTTGGCTTGATAAGAGTAAGGCTGCACTGATCGACATTTTTATAGGTCGTTACGCTGGTCGTGACGACACCGATTTGCCAGTTGGAGTCTTTCACTTCAATGAGGAGGTCATTGAGTTTGGTCGACAGATTATCCTGCTCCTCACGCATCGAATCAGAGTCATCGACAACGATCAGGATATCCGCGTTACCCGACATTCCCTGCT
>SEDW01000637.1 GCA_004193325.1 Pseudomonadota bacterium
CGGCCAAGCGGTCGCGAATCAGCAAAAGGCGATGAGAAGAGTCAGACTATCGGAGACCTCGATGAACAAGACCCGGTTTACCCTGTCACTTGCGGCAATTTCATTAAGTCTGCTCGTACAGGCCTGCGCGGAAGCACCAGGACCTTATGCGAATAGCAAACGAACCGGAGCCAACGGCGAGGTCGGCAATGCTGGTGGAGGCGGCACAGGTAGCGGCAATGGAACGGGGCAGAACAGCGGTTCCGGAAGTGGCAGTGGTAGCGGTAGCGGCACAGGAAGCGGGACGGGAACGAGCGGTGGAGGGAATCCGTCGGATGTCTTGATTCCCGAAGGCAATCCTGTTCAGGAAGGAAGCGGTAATCCAAGCTCAACTTACGGTCTCGGCCGTGGAGCAAAGGTGCCATGGATTGAATTCCAGGCCGAAAACGGCATGACCAACGGCAAAGTCATTGGTCCTAGCCGCGAACGTTATAATGCAGACCATATTGAAGCCGAAGCGATCGGCAGAAAAGCCGTTCGGCTCGAAAAAAGTGGCGACTACGTTGCCTTCAAAGCCACCGAAGTGGCCAATTCTCTCGTCGTTCGTTTCTCCATTCCTGATGCCCCCGCTGGCGGCGGCATCGATGCGACGATCGGCGTTTACGTGGCCGGCAAGAGAGTAAAGTCTCTCGCTCTGACCTCCCGATATTCCTGGGTCTACGGCGGCGAGACACTCAATACTCCCAACGAGCCGGGTGCTCAGCCTCACGCATTTTTCGATGAAGCACGAACATTACTCACCGAGTTCCCTGCTGGTACGGAAATCAAGTTGCAACGCGATGCTCAGGATACCGCGGCTTTTTATATTATCGATCTTATCGATCTCGAGAAGGTGGCGCCAGCTCTCACAAAGCCTGAAGGTCTGGAATCCATCACGGATTACGGCGCTGTCGCCGACGATAATATCGATGACGGCGTGGCGATTCAAAAGGCCATTGATGCTGTGGCGACAAAGAAGGGTAAAGGCGTCTGGGTTCCAGCCGGGACATTCCTCGTCAACACACTCGCTGATCCGAAGGGCTGGTTTCTCAATGTCAGCGGCATGGAATTCCGTGGCGCGGGCATGTGGTATTCCAACATTAAAGGCAAGCGCGCGAGCTTTGCCTGCGTGAATGCTGGCGGCTGCAAGTTCTCGAACTTTTCAATCCTGGGTGAAGTCGATCGCCGGGATGACAACTCTCCGATGAACGGCTTTGATGGTAGCTTTGGCAAAAATTCGAGCATTGAAAGTGTTTGGGTTGAGCATCAAAAAGTGGGTTTCTGGTGTGGTTCTGATAACGCCGCATCCGCAATGCCGCCGAAAGATCGTTCGCAAACAGATGGACTTGTCATTCGAAATTCCCGCTTTAGAAACCTCTATGCGGACGGGGTTAACCTCGATAACGGTGCGGTGAATTCTCTGGTTGAACACAATCACTTCCGTAACACAGGTGATGATGCCGTCGCAGTCTGGTCGTACAAAGGTGCGAATGATGACCCGGATGAAGGGAACGTCCTGCGTAACAACACCGTTCAGTTCACTTGGCGTGCAAACTGCTTTGCGATCTATGGTGGCTTGAACAACAGGATCGAAGACAGCGTCTGCGAAGATGTCCTGGCCTATCCCGGTATCATGATCGGTAACCTGTTTAATGCCCATCCTTTCGGATCAGACAATCCGGCAACACGGGCGATTCCCAGAAATCCTCCGATAAGTGCGAATAACGTGGTGACTCAGATCAAAAACATGACCGTCATTCGCGGCGGTGGATTCTTTTTCAATACCGAACAAGGGGCGATCAAAATCACCGCGGAACAAGGTGGAGTCACCGATATTCTCATTGAGAATGTGGATGTCGTCGACTCTCTTTATTCAGGTCTTCACTTCAACACGGGTAATCAAAAGAATATCAAGTTGAAAAATGTCAACGTCAAGGGCTCGGGCACCTACGGGATACAACTCGACAACAATCCGCTCGGTACCAATGTCGTGTTTGAAGCCGTCTCTGTCCTGGAATCAAAAATGGGAACAATCTACGGCAAAGGCATCAGTGCCGAGGCTGTTCGCAAATTCTATCAGGGTGATATTGTCGACAAATGAGTCCAGTTCAGGGCGATTGTCTGAGCGATGAGTGCTATGGCTGTGATTGCAACGAGTCCGCTTCTTCGCTGAGGGCTCATCTTGCTTCTAAGGTTTTGAAGCTTTCCTCGAGCACTATAAAAAGCTTGAGGGCTAATGAGGTAAACGACTAACACTGCGCTTAAAGAGAAGATCAACAGGGGGCCGAGTGGATGAAAATCCCAGGCCCCTTTCCAATTCCCGCAAAAGGCAGAAAGGAGTGATCGACCGAGCCCGCAGAGCGGACAGTCGAGGCCGCTGAGAAGCTTAAGAGGGCAACGAAGGGGGAAGAATGTCGCCCAACGTAGGAGATCGCTGTAGTTCGGGTCCAGGACGAACTTAAGAAAGGACCAGGATCCCAGGCCCATCAAACTCAGTCCTGCGATGAGAGGGCGGTGATCCCTCACGA
>SEDW01000638.1 GCA_004193325.1 Pseudomonadota bacterium
GGTCTTCGCCTACCCCGAGCCCACGGCCAAGCCCCTCAACTTCGAAATCGCCGGCTTCCGGCGCGACTGACTGCCTCTATTATAGAGGTGAACTTCCCGCCTCATGACTTCGGCGGCAGGGAAGGGGGCCAAAACCAGCCCGTCCGTGAGGGCGGGCTGGTTGTTTTTAAGGGCGGGAAGGAAGAAGGGACAGGCCCGGAGTGGAGCTTAACTGGGGAAAAGCGGATTTGGCCGGGGCTTTGAGGGCCTGAATTAGTTTTGAGGGCGGAGTGATGGCGGAAAATGGGTCGCGAAGCGCGTTTCCGAGTCCGTTTAAGAGCCATTCAAGGCCCAAAGGGGGGGCGCAATGCCGGGTTTGAGCCGGGAAACGGCGGCTTTCAGAGGGCCAAAACCCGGGGCCGGCCGGGATTTTGCGGGCCGTGGACGGGAAAAACCGGGTTCCGGACGGGGAAACCGCAGGAAAAAGCAAAAAAGAGCGAAAAACGATTTGCGGAATTCCGGATGCGGGTTATAAAGAGGGGTCGCACGAAACAATGCGATCAGCGGTCGGATAAGACAGTCGCGAGTGAAAAATTCACCCGCGGCTATTTTTTCCCCCTGAAACAAGTGTTCTTTGCAGGATTTGGCTTTGGATGACGGTGAGAACCGCGCCGGGGGCTTCGGAAAACGGATCTTAAACCGGTCTGTCTGAAAAAAGCTCCCACGGATTTTGGAGTGTCACTGGTTGACACCTGGAATACGGCGGCGACGGCGGAACCGATTCATCCTTTGCAGGAAGATAAAGATTAAATTGTGCGCTGCGCTCCGGTGAGTGCGGAAAAGCCCTCAAAGCTTGATTGATTTGGGGATTTCCGTTCGGAGCGCGGTCCATGGAGCCTGAAAGGGCCTCATGAACGTCAAATTTTCATTTGAGCATTGCGACTGGTTTAAAAGAATCAGTCAGAATCGTTCGAACAATTCCTTACGGAGAGTTTGATTCTGGCTCAGAACGAACGCTGGCGGCGTGGATAAGACATGCAAGTCGAACGGGGCGGATGAGATCACATCAAGTCTGTTCAGTGGCGGACGGGTGCGTAACACGTGAACAATCTGCCGGGAGGAGGGGGATAGCCCATGGAAACGTGGATTAATACCCTGTGCGGCGGGATCCGGCATCGGATTCCAGCCAAAGGCGGTGCAAGCCGCCGCCTCCCGATGAGTTCGCGGCCTATCAGCTTGTTGGCGGGGTAACGGCCCACCAAGGCGATGACGGGTAGCTGGTCTGAGAGGATGGCCAGCCACACTGGAACTGAGACACGGTCCAGACACCTACGGGTGGCAGCAGTCGAGAATCATTCACAATGGGGGAAACCCTGATGGTGTGACGCCGCGTGGAGGATGAAGGTCCTCGGATCGTAAACTCCTGTCATGTGGGAGTAAAGCCGGATGTTAAATGCATGCCGGTCTGAGAGTACCACAAGAGGAAGGGACGGCTAACTCTGTGCCAGCAGCCGCGGTAATACAGAGGTCCCAAGCGTTGTTCGGAATCACTGGGCGTAAAGGGTGCGTAGGCGGCGCGGAAAGTCAGGGGTGAAATCCCGGAGCTCAACTCCGGAACTGCCTTTGATACTCCCGCGCTTGAGAACTGGAGGGGAGACCGGAATTCACGGTGGAGCAGTGAAATGCGTGGATATCGTGAGGAACACTAGTGGCGAAGGCGGGTCTCTGGACAGTATCTGACGCTGAGGCACGAAGGCCAGGGGAGCGAACGGGATTAGATACCCCGGTAGTCCTGGCAGTAAACGGTGCACGCTTGGTATGGGGGGAATCGACCCCCTCCGTGCCGGAGCCAACGCGTTAAGCGTGCCGCCTGGGAAGTACGGTCGCAAGATTAAAACTCAAAGAAATTGACGGGGACCCGCACAAGCGGTGGAGTATGTGGCTTAATTCGATGCAACGCGAAGAACCTTACCTGGGCTTGACATGCATCTCTAAGGCGGTGAAAGCCGTCGAGCGGAGCAATCCGCGATTTGCACAGGTGTTGCATGGCTGTCGTCAGCTCGTGTCGTGAGATGTTGGGTTAAGTCCCGCAACGAGCGCAACCCCCGTGTCCTGTTGCCAGCGCGTCATGGCGGGAACTCTGGACAGACTGCCTAGTTCAACTGGGAGGAAGGTGGGGACGACGTCAAGTCAGTATGGCCCTTACGCCCAGGGCTGCACACGTACTACAATGCCCGGCACAATGAGAACCGATCCCGCGAGGAGGAGGAAATCTATAAAACCGGGCCCAGTTCGGATTGCAGGCTGCAACCCGCCTGCATGAAGTTGGAATCGCTAGTAATGGCAGATCAGCCACGCTGCCGTGAATACGTTCCCGGGTCTTGTACACACCGCCCGTCACATCATGGAAGCCGGTTTCGCTCGAAGTGTCCGCGCCAACCGCAAGGAGGCAGGGCCCTAAAGCAAGACTGGTAACTGGGATGAAGTCGTAACAAGGTAGCCGTAGGGGAACCTGCGGCTGGATCACCTCCTTTCTATGGAGTATCAGAACCGTCCGTTCCGGACAGAACCGCGCTTTTTTAAAAAAGCCGGGACGCAGCGCCCAATTTAGTCTTTATCTCCACCCCGCCACACCGCCGGACACCCTGTTTGAATTCAAAAAGAACGGGGGTATAGCTCAGTTGGTAGAGCGCCAGCTTTGCAAGCTGGATGTCTGGGGTTCGAATCCCCATGCCTCCACTTTTTTTCAAATGAAAGCAGGGGACATGGGAGACGCGGACGCCAAAACCACGGCACTGCCGGCTGCAGCTTTGAAGGACGTGACGGTTTCTTATAATAAAGAGACCACCCTCACGGACCCATAGCTCAGTTGGTTAGAGCACCGCCTTGATAAGGCGGGGGTCGTTGGTTCGAGTCCAACTGGGTCCACCAT
>SEDW01000639.1 GCA_004193325.1 Pseudomonadota bacterium
CTGGCCTCAAGAGCGAAGGGACCAAGAGCGAGCGGGCGAACGCGGCCGTCGAGTTCCTGCATCATGTTACCGATGATGATCTCGCCTTTACGAAGGCTCTTCGATGCTTCGTCTTCGTCGACAGTGAGGTCCTTCTCCTGCAAGAGGTCGCGAAGGGTCAGACTCTTACCTGGGACACTGTCGATGATCTCATAGAAACTCATTGGGCGACGGTTAGCCGCTTTCAAGAGGCTCACGAGTTCTGGTGCCAGGTTCGCTTCGTTAGCAGCCAGGAAAGCTTCGCAGATAGTCTTGTTCACTGGAGCTTCTGGATCAGCTGCGATGTCACCTGGTTCGATATACCAGTTGAAAAGGAACCAGGGCATGAAGAAAGGATTCAAAGGGTCGTCAGCTTCGAATTCAATTGCGCCTTCGTCGTCGAGGAAGAGTTGCATCGCATTATCGATAGCGTCTTCGCCGAAGACTTCATCAGCGAATGGCAACATGCGTTCCATCAAAGCTGCTTCGCGCTCGCGAAAGAGGCGGTTCGAACTGCGGTTGTCGTTCTCTTTGAGTTCGCAGCATTTTTTATATTTTTCGCCGCTCCCGCAGGGGCAGTCGTCGTTTCTTCCAACTTTCATGAGTCGATCTCCTAGGGATTCGAAAGAGACTGCACCTTAATGGGAAACTCCCGAGGAAGCCAGTCAAATAGGAGCCTTTTCGAGGAATTTTCCACGCGAATCGAGGAAGAATGGTCGAAATTGCGCCTCAATGGCTGTTTTTCGCAGCTGCCCAATCCCTCCCAGGCCCGGCAGTGCTAGCATTTGACCAGTTTTGCCTTGAAGGATAAGACTGACGTGCGATAATCGCTCGAGTTTCGGAGCGTAAGGAGCGCGCTGGCCAACCATTCTAAACCTGAGGCGATGATGTCCCTTCCCAAGCAGATATTTGAACTCGTCGAAGAGATTCGCGAACTGTCCGAGCGAGCGAACTCCGAAGATGCAAAGAGCGCTTTGATCTACTGCATCAAGCAGCTCAAGATCTCGGCGGCTTCGCGGCGGCAGGAAGAAGGCGATGACGACGATATCGATGATGATGACGACCACGAGGATTACGAAGATGATGATGATGAAAAGCTGAATTGATTTCAGAGCTGTGGGTGGGGAATGAAGATCCCCATCGTGGTATAACCCGCCCATTGCACTTGCCCCTATTCCTCCCGCAGATGTTTCGTAAGTATCGAGATCTACGTTAGAAAAAATCCCTGGAATAAAATGAGTCAACGATTTCACCTCCCCCGCCGATAAGCGAGGTGGAACCGTAGATTGGTCACGGACGCTAAAGAGGGAATTTTTCTATGCGCATCAAAACGCTCGTTACTCTGACAATTTTTTGGAGTCTGACGAATTGCATGCAGCCACCCGTCAAGCCCGGGCCGATGGGATCTCATGACAAAACCAATGCGGATGATTTGACCAACGGTAATGATCAGACCGACGAAACTCCCGATCCCGACGACAAGACTGTGGTCACTCCTCCGGATGATAAAGATACGACGGATCAGATGACTGACAAAGACAAGGACGATCCTCTTATTCCCGTGATTCCTCCGGTCGTCACTCCTCCGAAAGAACCAGACGTCAAAGACCCAGGAACCATGGGCGATGGAGATTTCACTATCGGGACCTCCGCATATTCAGTCCCTGAAGAATCGAAATGCACAGCCTACTCTGACGAGACCAAACTTAAAGAATTTGAGATGTTTTCTAAAGACTCGAAGATCTATAGGGGCCAAGACGAATACCTGAAGGAGAAAGGCGATTTCTCGCGAAAAGGTTGGCTCTATCTTCCCAGAGGTTATACAGGGGATAAAGAACTACCCTTTATTTTCGTTGGTGATGGCAGTTGGTCGCAACATAAAGACCTCATGCGCTGCGTTCTCGACAATTTGATAAAAGCCCGTAAAATTCCGCCAATGGCCGCGATATTTATGAACCCAGGCCCACTCGGTGGTGGCGATGGACCAGGAAGTCAAAGAAGTTTCGAGTATGATAGCGTCACTTCAAAATTCAGTGACTGGGTTGAGACCGAAGTCCTGCCTAAAATGACAAAAGACTACGGAGTAAAATTCACTACGAATCCCGAAGGTCGAGCGACTATGGGCGGAAGTAGCAGTGGAGCGATGGCCTTTACGATGGCCTGGTTTCACCCTGAACGTTATCGTCGTGTGATTACCTATTCTGGAACATATGTTCGAAGAATAAAAACAGCTGAGAATCCAGACGGCGCCTACGAATATCACAGCAAGTTGATTCCGAGTTCTGATAAAAAACCATTGCGTGTTTACATCGAGGTCGGTGAGAATGACAACAACTTCAAGCCCGACACATTCAATAACTGGATTACAGCTAATCAGGCGATGGCTAAGGCATTCAAAGACAAGGGTTACCACTACAAATTTGACTTTGCGAAAGGCGCAGGCCACATCGATGGCAAGGTCTACAAGCAAACCCTCCCAGGCGTCCTCGAATGGCTCTGGCGCGGCTACCCGATTCCCT
>SEDW01000640.1 GCA_004193325.1 Pseudomonadota bacterium
TCAACGAAAATACCCTGACTCTATTACCAATTGTTAAAAACCTTGGCGCGCAAGAGCTTTAAGATTCACTAGGCAAATCTTGCTGCGAGCTCTGAGGTAAACTGGATGTATTCCAAGAGATCGTTTCAGACATTGAGGTTTGCCAGTGATTATCCCCTCGCATCTCATCATCGAAAAGTACCGTAACCAGGTTCTGGCTTACTATTCCTTTCTGTGGACCTGCAAAGAGGAAAACCTCCCAGGCACAATGCCTGTCGATTGGCAGAATTTCCGCGACTACGAACATTTACTCATCCTCAAAGATGAACTGGTCCGAACCGAGACATTCTTGGAAATTCCCCAAGAATTTATTTACGAAGTGGATCGATGGGCTAGCGAACAGGTCTTCCGAAAATCTTTCGGAGCAAACCCAAAGGTTCAGGTTGCACCCAGGATGAAGTCCGCCTCCTGATTCGTTTATCCCTCAATACGAAAAGCCCCGCAGATCACTCTGCGGGGCTTTTCGTTTGATGGATTCAGGCCTTTCATTGACCTTCGATGCGATTCAGAAACCCAGGGTTGGTGAAGAGCGCGAGGATGCCTTCGCGCATGTCTCCGCTCTTGGCCTCCATGGCATCAGCCATTGCCGAGATCTGACAAGCGTCAAGCTTTCCTTCGGCCTCAAACTTGTCTTCGATCTTTCCCCCTACGGTGAGATGAGGGTAATGCTCCATCCGGCCCATTGTGTAACGGAATGCCTGTCTCGCGAAACACTCCTTACCCTGACGGGACTCTCCGATGGCGAGGCTCAATTGCTCGGGCGAGGTAAAGGTTCGAGGCTCGTCGTCGATTGTTAATTTGCTGTCGACAACAACCGGTTTGCCAGCATCCATCGTCCGGAAAGCTCCATCCTGGTCGAAGTGTTCGAAAGCAAAGCCTGCTTCATCGATATAGACATGACAGGCCTTACAGCTGCCATTGGAATGATTTGCAAAACGTTCTTTGTTGGTTTTGCCCATGTTCACGGCCGGAGGTGTGGTATCCGGTGGTGGCGCAAAGGAAATGCAAAGCAGCCGATCCAAAACGAATACACCGCGTTTAATCGGATTGGGCCCATCTTCAAGCGCGTTACCCACGAGGAAGTTTCCGTTACCGAGTAAACCGCGGCGCTCCGCCTCCTTGTAATTGACCTTGCCGTTTTCTGCTTTGGCGCCGTAGATGAAGTCCGTACTCGATCCGGCTAGCGTGTAATCGGCATTTAAGAGTTCGAGGAAGGAACTGTTCTTCGAATAAAATACACTGGTAAAAAAATCGCTCATCGAATTTTCGAGATCTTTCTTCACGGCTGCCGGATACTTCGGGTTATTTTCCCGCTTGTCATTGATGCGATTCGCTTCGAGCCACATCGTACCGAATTCCTTCCAGGCTGACTTATTGCTTTCGTCAGCGAGCAGACGCTGCACCTGTGCCTTGACCACTGCCGCCTTACTCAAGCTGCCGTCTTTGGCCAACGAAAGGAGCGTGGCATCCGGCGGCTTTCTCGTAAGCCCGTAGGAGAGCGCTGAGGCCACTTCCCAGGGCGTCAGCACATAGACTGCATCTTTCTTGGTACCGAGTTCTGTGCGATAGACAAAGCCTCTCGAGAGAACCATGGCCTGAATCAAAAAACGAGCAGCGGTATCGGTAGGAACCTTGTCCTTGATCACGGCATCATAAGTGGCAATGAGATCGTCGATCTCGGCTTGCACGGGAGGCCGTCGCCATAGATTGGTCAGAACCTCTGGCAGTTTCGCCTGAAAACAGGATTTGCCATCTTTGTAGCAGGCAAAAACCTTGGCAGGATCAACCTTCGAACTGAGACTCTCCGCAAAACGCACGTAACCACGGAAACGTTCATCCGTAATAAAGTTGGGTTGAACATTCATCGTGTCGAAAGCTTCGCGAGCGGGCGTGTCGGTACTCAACCCCGAGAAGTCCAGACCGCTCACAGCTGGAAAAAACTGCGCGACAGTATTTTTAAATTCGATATTGGAAAGCCGCCTCAAAGATCGCATCCCTTTGTTGCCCTCGGGATCAGCGCATTGCGGCTCTGAACCAAGAGGGGTTCCTCCTCCCCCTCCGCCGCCAGTGCCCCCAGTCCCTCCACCTTTCCCACTGCCACTCCCGCCGCCTTTTTTTCCACCACCGTTGGCTCCGCCGGATTCCGAACTGAATCCACCGAAGACAGGCGCTTTTTTGCAAGACTGCCCTAGGAAGCTGGCGAGCATCATAAAGAAAAGAAGTGTAGGAACTTTCTTCAGACTACTCCTCATACAAAACACTCCGCTATCGGGCCTTGCCCCTTGAGATAACCAACTGTTTGCACGTCGGTCAATCCCAGGGCGTGGGCCACGGTTACTAGCGCCCTGCTGTAGTCCATTCCGTTGGACCATGTGTAGTTGAAACGTTCGTATTTAAAACTTGCGTGATAATTCTGTTTTAGCTTCTTCAAAGGATTGCCAACGATAAAGGCCGGAACGTTGACGCCGCTGTGATCGTTTGGAATATCGCCAAGATC